>NZ_DBBF01000042.1:202605-210523 GCF_002292065.1 Acinetobacter sp. UBA991
AAGTCTCCGACAAACCCGGTAGGGTTCACCAAAATGACAGCCATATTAACCAAGGGGGGGCAGTTTTTAAATGCTATTAGGGGGGCATTTTTACACTGCCGCTAACAGACTGGATGGGGTTATTAATGATGAGACCATTGATCTTGATTGACGAATCCATTTATGCAACAGATTCGCATTGACCTGATGTTGCATTGCTACCTTAGCCACCGATGTGTCTGGCTGCTGACATTGCTGAATAAGTGGATGTTTAAATTCAGCTGTGAAGGTTCGACGGGGCTTTTTTAGCGTTGGCGTGCTGTCTATAACTGTCTTTAAATCCATAAATAGGTGTCCACTTAAATTTAAGTGGACACTATCGGGATGTTGAGCAGATAAGAAAAGTTGGGTTCAGCGGATGCTTACTTTAAAATCAGGAACAGCCCGTCTAGCTGCTATTTATTTTGATTACCAGGAAATTGTGGAGTGGCATAAAAAGCAACTTGAATTGAGATAGTTTTATAAATTGTGTCCTAACTAAAGATTACAGTAGTAATCTTTAGTTCCTGAAATTTACTTGGGTGAAAAATGGGTTAAACATCTTTATTTTTATCAAAATAAAGATGAAGTTAACATTGATTTCAACTTCCACCACCTATGATTAATAATAGACTTCTTGCGTTAGTCAAATTTTAAGCAGCCAAAAGCTATATTTTATGAGGTTTTAGCCAATTCAAAAATTAGATAAAACTATACTTTCGCAAGAGGTCTAATAATTTCAACACTAAAAGTGGATGTTTAAAAAATATTTTAAACTTATGACACCTCCTGTCATTTTCATGCTTTATCTTTCAATTGATTCGTCGCATTAATTAATCAAACTTGAAAAGCTATTTGAAAGGAGATTTACATGAAAATTAGTCCTAATATATTTACCAATAAGCATAAGATGAAGGCATTAAAGCGTATTTTCAGAGCCTTTCTTTTTGGAAAAATAAATAAATTTGATTTGAAAAAGTACTATCTAGCCATGTTGCATTTGGAGCGTTATTTAGATCGACTAAACTCTATTTAAAGAAAAACAGGACTTATTTTTCTGTGAATTGGTGTAACTTTTTGTATTTTTAATGTGATATATTTACAATATAAATTAAATGTAACTTTGATATCACTTTTAAATAATTAGAGATAATTCATGCAACGTAATGATTCTATTCATGAGCGTTTAGCTGACAGATTGGCCAATATTTTAACGAAATTAAATATGGGATATCAATTAAGTATAAAAGAACTCGCTGGAGAGTTTGGGGTAAGTACTCGTACGATTTCGAGAGATTTTGATCGTCTCAATACTTATTTGCCGTTGCTGCAGGATGCTGAAAATAAAAGATATTACTTGGAGCCAAATTATTTGGGAAAAATTGCTCTGGAAGATATACGTAATTTTGCTCAGCTCTCAGGAATTAGTCATTTGTACCCATCATTGGACATGTCTTTTCTGCGTGAACTTTTAGATAGTCGAGCACAACAGATTTATTGTGCTAAAGGTTACTCTTTTGAAGATGCAAGTCAGTTTAAAGAGTTATTTAAGATTGTGGGAAAAGCGATTCAAGAACATAGGCAAATTGGTTTTGTATATAAAGGGGAATCTAGGCTGGTTCAGCCTTATCGTCTAATCCATCATCATGGCAGTTGGTATTTGGCCGCAGTACGAAAAGACCAATTGCGTACTTACCGGATTTCCCATATTCGGCTTATGGACTCTTCACATGAGTACCCTCAGTTTGTCCCTGATACAAATATTGTAAAACTTTTGGAAGATGATGACAGCATTTGGTTTGGTCAGGACAAGCAGGAAATAATTTTGTCTATTGATAGTCAGGTTTCTTTTTATTTTAAGCAACGTCCGATACTGCCCGAGCAGCAAATTGTCAAAGAGTTACATGATGGTGGATTGCTGGTTTCTTCTAAAATTAATCATGACATGCAGTTGTTACCGTTAATACGATTTTGGATTCCAAATGTGGCGATTATTAGTCCAGCGCATTTACAAAATGAGTTAGAAGTGGGATTGAAAGAATATTTAGAGCGGTAAGGAATAAAATAATTATGTGGAAGCCTAAGCCAATGAGCGTGCAATGCTCTCAATGTAAAAAAAGATTTTTTACACCTAAAAGTGATGTGATTTTAGGTTTTTCAAGATGTAAAAAATGTGGAACCATCATGCAAGTCGTGGGAGAACTCACATTATTAAATTGGGTAATCCACCCTAAAAGTTGGTTTAAATAAGTAGTGTATTAGGAGATAAAATGTCAGCTTCATATTTATTAAAAGAAAGCCAAGATTTAAGGAAATATAGTCAAGATTTTCTCAATCAATCTTTGCGAAGTGAAAAGCCTGTGATTGTGACTTGGGGATTGATGAATGCCGGTAAAAGTTCATTATTAAATATGTTGACTCAACATATTGAACAAGAATTTTTTAAAACCAATGATTTTCGTGAGACCACAGAAGTCAGTGCTTATGAAGGGGATCAATATATTTACTTAGATACACCAGGATTAGATGCAAATACAGCAGATAATTTAGAGGCACTAAAAGGTATTAAAAAGGCAGATATTGTACTTTTTGTACATCAGCTTCAGGGTGAATTAGAAGCGAATGAGGTTGAATTTTTAAAAGATGTTCGTACGTCTTTTGGTCAATATGCAGAGAAAAATATTATTCTGATCTTGAGTAAAGTGGATAAGGAAGATCGATCTAAGGTTGATCAAATTCAAAAAAGAGTATTAGAGCAATGTGAGCAATATTTAGGTTTTCAACCACAGTGCTTTCAAATTTCAAATAAACTTTATCAACAAGGAATACAAAAGCATAAAGATGGTTTAGTTCGTCATAGTCATATTGAAGATTTAAAGCAATGCATTAATAGTATCGTCTCGAATACGCAAGTCGTTCGTCAAGAGCGATTAAATCAAGAGAAGGCACTACTGTTAAAAAAATTGACTGAACAAAAAACTAAGATTGAAGCGGAACATCAGGCACAACGATCATTATTAATGGATGGTTTTGTCTCATTTCAAAGAAGTTTAAAAAGTTTAAAACAATTTGTTGAGACAAAAGCTCAACAGTACAAAAATATTTAGGAGAATAATCATGCCATTACCTTGGTTAATAGGAGCAGCAGTGGTTGCTGCAGGGGCTGCGGTAGTTGCGGCATTATCAGAAGATGATAAGCCGTCAAACAACAATAATGATGATGAAGATCGCCGTCGCCGAGCCGCTGAACGTGAACGTCAAGAACGTGAGCGTAATGAAAGAAAAATATCGATTAAACAAGAGTTCGATCACGGTGTCCAACGGACATATCAAGAGATTATTGCCTCATTACCCAATTTGGTGACAGTGCATGGAACGAAGATCAATAATCTAACCTTGTCGAGTAATGGTTCTAATTTTTCACAACTGGAATCGAGTTCTGTAAAAACTGCAAAATATCAGTTTATGAAAGATATTTCTTTGTTTGAGCAAATTTATGGAATTAATGTTAAACCTACTGAACAAATGAAAAGTACGCTGAAACAGATAGATTTACTTCAAGATGAATTGAACCAATTAACATCAGTAATTAAAGCATTATCTTAAATTTTTATGTGTAATTCCTTAGTAAAAGGAATTGCACATTTTTTGACTTAAATTAAGTTTGGATTATTTTATGGAATCAGCGATTTTGTCAATTTCTCGCCCAGAACTCTTAAATATTTTTAAAGAGTTGCAACAAAAATTTAATTTTTCCCAAGAACAAGATCAAGTTTTTAAAAGCTACTGCCATCAATTTCAGCAAAATATGGCAAGTTATTTAAAAGCATCTGAGCATAATATTTCTAAAAATAATCCATTATTTCAACAAATTGGAAAATTTAGGAGTATTCTCGAAGAAACTAATCAAAATTGGCAAAAGAAAATAACCACACAAGATACAGGGGTGCATTTTCGAGCAGGTTTTAATGATTCTTTATTGGTTTTTGTGTATGGCAAAGTAAAGTCGGGTAAAAGTTCTTTGGGTAATTATATGGCTTGGGGGCATACTGATCCAACAGAGCAACAAAAAAGTGAAATTCAAAAAGAGTTACAGCCTGTTTATTTTTCAGGTCAAAAAACAGAAGTAAAAGGTGGTGATGTTGCCAAAGAAGCTGAAATAAAAAAAGAATTTCGGGTAGGAGCAACTGAAGCAACCAGCTCGATTCAGGGCTTTAGTCTTGATGGATTAACGTGGATTGACTCACCTGGGTTGCATTCTATTAATCAAGAAAATGGTGATTTGGCAAAAGATTATGTGGAACATGCTGATTTAATTTTATACACAATGAAATCGGATTCACCTGGGCGAGAAAGTGATTTAAATGAAATTCTAAACCTTTATCGTGCAGATAAGAAGATTATCTTACTTTTAACTGGAAGTGATGATGTTGCACATGATTGGGATGATGAGAAAGATGAAATGATTTCTACTATCGTTATGAAAGATCGACAACGTCGTTTAGATCAACAAAAATATGTTCGTTCAGCATTGGAAAAAATTCCAGAGTTGGCAGGAAAAACGAATAATATTGAAATTTTATCTTTCTCTGCACGTTATGCACAAGAGAACGAAGGTCAGGTTGATAATTTTGCTGATAGCGGCATGGGACAGTTGTTTGCGGCGCTCGGGAAAATTGCGAGAGAAGATGGTGTGAAATTGAAACATCGAACCCCAATGTTGAATTTTAAAAACTTTCTAACTGATTTTATGAGTGATTTGGAAAACTATGCGCAACTTATTGTGGATTTTCAGCAGCCAATTGAAAGAATACAAAAAAGTATTCCAATTCAAATTAACGAACACAAACGTTTGATTCAGCAACAGTTGAGCCAAAAGGTGGATGCTGAATTTGAAAGTTTGACTCCATATCGTGATGATCCGATACAAATGAAGCAGGCGATTAAGAAAATAGCAGATACTTTGGCACAGCAGCAAAATGAAGCCATGATTACGTCGCAACAAACGATTTTACAACAAGTGATGAGTGAATTCGGAAGTCAGTTAACGAATGTTATACAGCATAATGCTTTATTGGATTTACCGGAATTTAAAATTGAGCAACGTACGGAACAGGTTGCAGATAGTGTAACTTCTGGGACACGTAGACGTAATGGTGGTCTTGGAGCTTTAGGTGGTGGAATACTTGGTGGGGCGATTGGAATATTAGGAGGACCTGCGGGTGTTGCGACAGGCGCAAGTATTGGTTCTACTCTCGGAGGCTGGTTGGGGGGGAAGACAGGTGATGATGCCAGTGTAAATTATCGTGAGATTACTTTAAATGTTGGAGATAATTTAATACACATTCAAAAGCAGTTTTCTGAACGATTACAAAATTCAATTCAAGTACAAATGACTGAATTTCAGAAAACCTTACTGGAAATGGCATTAAATAGTGCTGAGCATTTAGTAACACAATTAAAAAATGAAATAAATAGTTTTCAAAAGCAATTAAATAGCATGTTTTTAGAAACCGAAACTAAATTGAATGGATAATGAACACCAAAATGAATATTCAAATTAAGCAATTGTTTGCAACGTATGAACAGAGCAAAGTGTTGGTGGCTGAGCATACTTATATGCAACAAAGTTTTGCTACAGTTCAAAATATGTTTGAGGATAAGAGAAATAAACCCGATGCCAATATTATGGTGTATGGGGTTTATAATGCAGGAAAAAGCACGTTGATTAATGCCTTAGTTGGGAAAGAAGTCGCAGCCACGGGCGATATTCCATTAACCGACAAAGTCACGGAATATCCATGTCGAAATTATATGATTTTGGATACCCCAGGAATTGATGCGCCGAAAGAACATGAAAATGTGACGAAAGAGCAACTAGAAAAGGCCGATGCGGTAATTTTTGTGGTGAATCCTTTAGGTGTTGTGGAAGAAGCCAAAACCTTAGCGACTTTAATGGATCTCTTCGAAAATAGAAAAAAGGTTTTTCTGGTATTTAATGAAAAAAATCAACTTAACGAAACAGATTTTATTCAACTTAAAAACCAAACACGTGCAAGACTACAAGAATTAGCCGATGAACGCCATTTAAAAAATATTTTGAAAGATATTCCAATTATTAAAATCAATGCTCAAATGGCATTGATGGGAAAATTAAAAGATAAAGAAAAATTGGTAGAGATGAGTGGGTATTTTGAATTTGAGAAACAATTAGATAAATTCATTGAAGGAATTTCTCAAGAAGATATTTATACTCGACTAGAGAATAATTTAAATTTATTTTTAACAGAAAACATCAAGCGAATTGAAGCGCAATCTAAAGATGAGATTGTGAAGCAATATGATCAGCTTGTTGCTAGTTTATTTAAAGATAAATTAGATACTCGACAAGTTTTTATAAAACGTATTGATGGAAATAAAAAAGAATTATATGTAAATATAAAATCATGGATTTATAATGAAGTAGAAAATATAGAAAATAATATTGAAAACTGGATACTAGATAAATCTAAATTAATTGAAACTGAATTAAATGATTGTTTAACCTCATCTAGCATAAAGATTCAGAATGAGATTGAGCAGTTACAAGCAAATATACCTGCGTTTTGTCTAGATGGATTGCCTAATGATCTTAAGAAGGTGCAAGTTGATACATTTAGTCAAGAAACTTATCTACATACTGCCTCTGAGAATGATCAAGGGATTAACATTAGTAAAGAACAATTAGGACAATTTGCAGCATCGATGAGTAAAAATATTAAGACAGAGCATGTCGTTGCTGGACTTAATTTGGTGAAGCAGTATTTACCTAATTTGATGAAAGGTATAGGGCAAAAAACTATCGAAAAATGGGCTGGGCAAATAGTTGGCAAGGCGGTACCTATTGCAGGGGCGGCACTGACGCTAGGGTTAGCTTTGCATGATATATTCAGTGATGACCCCGAGACAGAACAACTTAAACGTCATCAGGAAATTGAACAAAAGGCAAGAGAACGTAGAGATGAGCAAATTGAAGATTCGGCACTACAAATTTCGGATCAGTTTGCGAGTAGTTTAGCTATCGCAATCAATTCTGTTATCGATGATTTTTTTAATCAAATAATTAATGATGTTAAGCAAATCAGTTTAGAGTTTGGAGCTCAAGATCAAGTTAATCGTAAAATTTTAGACCAGCTATTAAATCTTCAACAAGAGTTATCTTGATCAAATGAGTAAACAGCAAGAGATAAAGTTTCCTTGTAAAGCTTGCGGCAAGTGTTGCCGCAAGGTTAATCTAAGTATTCAGACGCAATTTTTAGATAGAGGTGATTCAGTATGTCGTTATTTGAATGAGCAAACTAATTTATGTAGCATCTATGAAAATAGACCCATTGTTTGTCGTATTGAAGATTACTATAAAGCCTATCTATCAGATCAAATTGAATGGATTGATTTTATTGAGATTAATCAGATTATTTGTAATGAACTATAAGTTGAATAGTTATCATTAAATTGCTATTTTAACATAATGGCGAATATTAGACCTCTTGCGAAAGTATAGTTTTATCTATTTTTTGAATTGGCTCAAACCTCATAAAATATAGCTTTTGGCTGCTTAAAATTTGACTAACGCAAGAAGTCTATTATTTTCAAATCCCTAATACAACCTGATATGGTTTAAATCCCTCTAGTTGTGTGATTCATAGACATCATTTCAATTTAATGCTCTACATGGCTTTGTTGCACAAATACCTAACACTATAATTTTATTATGTTTATTTTTATTGAAATTCAACAAAAACATTAAAAACCAGTAACTTTCAAAATATTTATGCAATAAAGCCTAAGGAAGTTACCATACTTTTTAATATGCTTAACTTCCTAAGCCCCTTATTTAATTATGGGGCTTAGGAAGTTAAAG
>NZ_DBBF01000025.1:0-69373 GCF_002292065.1 Acinetobacter sp. UBA991
ATGTGCATTCTACAGCATTTCCTACCCAACACAACCCCATTTTTCAAATTATCTTAAATTATTGCTTCGACCGCCTATTTTTTGAACTGAACAGTTACTTTTAATGCTTTTCCTTTGTGTTTAAGAACTTTTTTTAAACAATTAAGTCCAGTAGAATATGTCTCTTGCTTCACATTTTTTGGCACTTTTGATTGAAAATACGGTTTGCTGGTAAAAAGGCTCGATATTTATTGCTTGCTGCATCTTTTGCTGCGAGCCCGCTTTGCTATGCCATATCAACGCATAACTTCTATGAATTGGCTTTATCAATATTAAGTTATAGCAAATGGTCGAATACAAATCGGCCAACCATTTGTGTCATAGACAATCAAGATGCTGCGAATCAGTTCCAAAGCAATATTCGTCAGCTTGCTTATGAATATCAAGTTCAGGCAGTCAGCGCTAAAGACTTCCCGAAAACAGAATGTCATGTTGCCTATTTCACAACAACGTCACCGCAACAACAGCAAAACTTGATTCAAGCCTATCCGTCCCGATCGTTGCTTTCATTGAGTACCAATAACCCAGCCTGTGAAATTGGCAGTATTTTCTGTTTATATAACAAGAAGACCTTTTCTACTTTTAAGGTAAATTTGGATGCGTTAAGTTATTCCAAAGTGCATATTGATCCTCGTGTTTTACTTTTAGCAAAGAATGCAGGGTGAACAGGATGATTTCTAATTTATATCAATCAACGTCCTTACACGCTTTATTCCGTAAGTCGCAGTTTGCGATCTTTGCAATTACTTTCGTAATTTGTTCTTTTACATTCGCCACAATTTCCATGTTCACTATGGAAACCTATGCGAAACAAAATTTACAGTTATTAAGCCAAACGGTTCTGGAACGTGTTCAACCTGCAGTGGTGTTTAGAGATAAAGGTGCAATTGATCAGATCCTTGATGATTACACCAGTGAACATGCTATCCGCAGTATTCATGTTTATGATCCACAGCAACAACTATTGGCTGAAAGTACCAAAAAAGTTGCACATACATCAGTGATGCAAGATTTAATGGATCGTTGGTTTTTACATGATCCCGTTAAACTCATGGTAGTCCATCATAAGAAAAAAGTAGGCGAACTGGTGCTCTATGGTAGCTCCGAGAATATTTTGCACTTTTTAAAGACCATTATTATTGGTCTTGCAATTTCAATGTTCTTCATTGTGATTGCTTTATTGTGGTCGGTGAATATTACCTATCGCCAAATTATGCAAGCAATAAAGCCACTCACCCATATTGCACAATTGGTCAGTGATCAAAAGGCCTATAACTTACGCTTCCCCAACAACCATATTCACGAATTTCAAAATTTAAATACCGTATTTAATGAACTGTTAGAAGAAATCCAAATTTGGCATACTCATTTGCAAAAAGAAAATCGTCAACTGTCATTCCAAGCCCACCATGATCAACTGACGAGCTTGCCAAATCGTCATTATTTTTATCAAGAATTATTCAATATCTTCGAAAACCCGCAATATCGTCACAACTCGGCCTTATTATTTATCGACAATAACAAGTTTAAAATGATTAATGATGAGTATGGGCATTTAGCCGGTGATGCGGTTTTAAAAGAAATGGCGTCTCGTTTAAGGCTATCGGTCCGCCATGAGGATTTTATTGCGCGTTTAGGTGGTGACGAGTTTGCCATCATTCTACATGCAATCCATCACACTGATCATTTAACAACAATCGCTGAAGGCGTTCTCGCAAGTTGTGAGCAGCCTTTAGCGTTTAACGGACAAATGATTCATTTCGGTTTTAGCTTAGGGGTTGCTTTTTCTCAGTTTGCAGAGAATCCAGAGGATTTAATTATGCAAGCCGATCAAGCCATGTATAAAGCTAAAAATTTAAACCCACATTGGTTTCT
This sequence comes from Acinetobacter sp. UBA991, assembly GCF_002292065.1. Taxonomy (NCBI): domain Bacteria; kingdom Pseudomonadati; phylum Pseudomonadota; class Gammaproteobacteria; order Moraxellales; family Moraxellaceae; genus Acinetobacter; species Acinetobacter sp. UBA991. Next base: position 1,915 of record NZ_DBBF01000025.1, read on the forward strand.
TTATAAACCAGAAATTTAGGACATGTTATGCGCACTCACACCATTAAAATTTCATTTATTGCGTTGCTCTGCCTAACATTGGCTGGCTGCTTGAGTTTTGGCCCGTTGAAATATCGTCAGGTCAAGATGCTGAAGAAAGAAGGTTTCGTATTGACAGATGAAGGCTGGACACTGGGCCTACCTGAACGTTTATTATTTGATTTTAATAAGGCAGAGATCAAACCTGAACATCAAAAAGAGATTGTTCGTTTGGCCACGCAATTAAATAAATATGACCTACAAAAATTAAAAATTGTTGGTCATACCGATGATATTGGTAATCCAGAATACAATCAGAAACTCTCTGAAGAACGTGCTCAAAGTGTTTCAACAATTTTTGTCGCTCAAGGCTTTAAGCAAAATAACCTAACTGTAGTGGGTCGCGGCTCAAGCCAACCTTTTGTAGCCAATACATCAGATGAAAACCGTGCCAGCAACCGTCGAGTGAATGTCATCATTATCCCATAAATGCTCATCACGAAAAAAAAACCGACTTTATTAAGTCGGTTTTTTTATTTAAATCAGTTCAATGATATCAATCGTTGGTGGCACCCGAAATCGAAAAGGTACACCAACCATCCCCGTTCCAACCGTGACAAAAACATCCGCATGTTCATGGGTATAGAAACCTTTCTTGTGTCCCAAAATTGAAACGCGTTTCATAATATAACTGGTAATCCACGGTAATTCGATCTGCCCACCATGTGTATGTCCCGATAGCATTAATGGGCGCGTTGGTAACTCAGGCACCATATCTACAGTGTCGGGATTATGTGACAAAATCAACCAAGGCTTATCTTGTGGTAAATCTGGCATAAAACGCATATTCGCCTTCCCTGCCCACAAATCTCCAATCCCGATCAAACGGAACTCATCAAAATCAACAATTTTCCCTTCAATATCTATGACATTGTTCTGTTCGAGTGCCTGACTCAATAATGCCTGAATTGGAGGACCTGGATATTGTTCATCATGATTACCTGGTACCGAATAAACAGGTGCCTGAATTTGCTTTAAAACCTCAAGCTCCTGTATCAAGCGATTTTCAGGTTCATAGGTCCAATCACCAGCAACCACAACCAAATCAGGTTGCGCTTGATTGAGTTTCTTTACAATGCTTTTTAATTGTCGCTCATGTCCTGAAAATAAACCCACATGCATATCAGCAACTAAAGCGACTTTAATCGGTCGGGTAAATTCACGTTCTGAATTGAGTCGATACTGATGATGTTGAAGATGAATTTTGTGTGGCTCAATAAAACGCGCATAGATCAACACACTGCTAAGTAAAAATACAAATCCTGCTTGATGAAGACTGTAATATCCAACCCAGCCAGCATAAATACTAAAAAACCAGAGTGGGACTAATAAATAAGACAGATAAAACGCCAATAAATGTACAAAGGCTTTAAATGGATGGATGGTTTCTGTACGTGCTTGATGAACCCAAGCTTGAATCAATGCCCAAAATGCCAGAACGGCAAAAATAAGATAAAAACCAAAAATAATAGTATCCGAATTCGACATTACAGCCCTCATTAACTTTACCTTAGGGACATACATCTCATCTTATATTTATCTTTTTCGATGAAGTGGTATACTCGAGCCCAACTTTTAATCAGTAACGATTATGACGCAATTTTCTCATTTAAATAGCAAACATACAAAGATAAGTACAAGTACTTACAATAAAAGTATGGTTGCGATTTATTGTTCAATTGCACTGACCGTTACAGGTTGCAGTACCTTACCTAAACATAAAATTGAACCTGTCATTCAAACAACCACACAAATCGACACCTCACAAACATCTTTAGCACAAGTGATTCGCCCCCTACAAGAACAGCACCCCGAGCTCACGGGTTATCACGTTTTGTATGAGCCACTAGAAGCACTCGCAGCTCGACTGCGTTTAATTGATAAAGCCGAAAAAACCTTAGATTTACAATACTATATTTGGGACAATGACAAAGTTGGGGCTTTGGCCTTGCATGCACTGATCCGTGCTGCAGATCGCGGTGTTCGCGTTCGACTATTGATTGATGATAATAATGCCAAGCATACCGAAGGTATTTTTTTAGCTTTGGCACAACATCCCAATATCGAGGTAAAACTATTCAATCCTTACCGTTTCCGAAAATATCGTGCAATTGATATGGTACTGGATCTAAAGCGCATTAACCGTCGTATGCATAATAAGAGCTTTATTGCCGACCATCAGGTGGCTTTGATTGGTGGGCGCAATATGACCAACCAATACTACAATGTCAGTGATACCTATCAGTTTTCTGACGTGGATGTGATGCTATTCGGTACCGCTGTAAATGATATTTCCAAATCATTTGATGATTACTGGAATCATGAATATGCCTACGATGTCCGAGAAGTGGTTAAACAAAGTACTCACCGTTTAAGCTATGAAAGTTTAAAAGAGCAACTTGATGAGCACTATAAACGAATCACGGTACAAAACTATGTTGATTTAACCAGCCACTCTCAAGCCGTCGACGCACTCATGGATCGGGATATTTCACTCGATTGGGTCAAAGCAGAAGTGGTCAAAGACTCACCTGATAAAATCAAATCTAAAGCTAAAAAAGAAGAACATCTCAACTTCCAGTTAATTAACCACCTCGAACAACCAGAAAAAAATATCGATTTAATTTCTGCTTATTTTGTTCCTGAAAAGAAAGGAACAAAAATTTTAAGTGATTTGGCAAAAGATGGTATCGAAGTCAGAGTATTGACCAACTCATTTAAAGCCAATGACGTAGCAGTGGTACATGCTTTTTATGGGAAATACCGCCAAGAACTGCTGGAAAATGGCGTACAACTATATGAGTTTTTACCTGCACTTGATAAAAGTGATTTAGATAAACACACTGAAGAGCTGGCCAAAAAAGCCAAGGTCAATATCAAAGGTTTAAGTCGTTCGAGTCTACATGCCAAACTGATGGCACTCGATGAAAAACAGGTCTTTATTGGTTCTTTTAATTTTGACCCGCGTTCCGCTTATTTGAACACCGAGATTGGCGTATTACTGAATAGCCCGCCATTGGCACAAGCAGTACATGCGACCATGGATCAGAACCTAAAGACTTACGCCTATCGCTTGGTTTTAGATGCCAACAAGAAAATTACGTGGCAACGTGAAACACCACAAGGTCCTTTGATTTATACTAAAGAACCCAAAATGAAATGGTGGCAAAGAGCAGGCATGAAAGTGATTTCATGGCTCCCGATTGAAGGATTTATGTAGTTTCCACGCTTTCTGGTAGTACGGACAATACTTTTCGCTGTAAGCGCTCTAGACCAGCACGCATTTGGCGGTCGACTTCCTTGGTTAGCGTTTCTACCGTATGCCCTTCGACTGGAATGGCAGGTAATGTCATTAAATGTGCGGTGACTTGAGGCATCTCCAAAACACGTTGCACATGCTCCGCAAATGTCATTTCACCGATAAACGGCGCAACCAAATCCAGTTCACCTTGTTGATTCACATAGCAAATCACACAAATCTGCACAGGTCGTTGCGCTTCAATTGCAGCACCTAATAAGCGGCCATGTACTTTTTTGACTTTACTGCCATCGGTGGTGGTTGCTTCAGGAAAGAACAGTACAGGAATATCTTGTTTTAAGAATTCAGTAATTTGCTCACGAATGCGAATCGAATCACCTGAACCACGCTTAATAAATAAAGTGCCACCGCCTTTTGCCAAGTTCCCTAAAATAGGCCATTTTTCAACTTCGGCTTTGGCCAAGAAAAAGATGCGTGCACCCGAGCCCAACACAGCCACATCTAACCAAGAAATATGGTTACTCACCCATAAGGCAGGCTCACGAGGAATGGTGCCATGAACTTGGACTTCAATATTAAAGACTTCACACAAACGGCGACAGAAATACTGCACATAACGGGTATTTACAGGATTATTTGGATCTTTATATAAACCATGACGGTAAATAAGATAGAAGCCCTCACCAATGGTTTCTAAACCTGCGGCTAATTTTTTACTATATAAACTGAATTTCGAAAACAAACTTAAAGGTGTGTTATTTACTGCTGTTGCTTGTTGAGTCATAAATTCTTAAAACCGTACGCATAGATGCACATGTGCATTGAATTAACTCTGTTATATCATGTCGATATTGCCTTATAGAAGTTTCCTTGATAACAAAAAACGAATGTGAGCATAAATTTTTTCAATTTTAAAAGATTTATCAGATCAAATATTATAAATAAATCGAATTTACAGATTAAAAGGTGATGTGATGAACCCGCAAAGCACGACATCTGAAACCCAAACCACCATTCCTTATGGCTATGCTTTAAGAATGTTTTTGGGATGGTCTATTTTGTATATGGGCACATTAGTCGGATTCATTGAGCTGATCCGTCGTAATGTCATATAAATCCGCGAAGGCTTTGCCCTTTAGTTAAAGTTTATTCTAGAATAAGGCTTTAAATATAAGGATTTCATAAGCACGTGGAAAATTTTGAGCAGCGTCAAAGCGGTGAACGGGCAATTTTAGTCAGTGTGTCTGTCCAGCTCCTCGACGATCTTGATGCTGAAGAGTTTCGATTGCTCGCTCAATCTGCTGGCGCTGAAATCCTTGAACATCTCATTGTGCAACGTAATAAGCCTGACCCGAAATTTTTTATCGGTTCAGGGAAAGTCGATGAGATTGCCGAGTTAGTCGAGAGTCTCGAAGCGGAATTGGTGATTTTCGACCATTCACTCTCGCCCGCGCAAGAACGTAATCTAGAACGAATTCTCAAGTGTCGAGTGATTGACCGTACTGGTTTGATTCTGGATATCTTTGCGCTCCGCGCACGTACCCATGAAGGGAAATTACAGGTTGAGTTAGCTCAACTTAAACATTTATCCACCCGTTTAATTCGTGGCTTTACGGGCAATTTAGAACAACAAAAAGGTGGTATCGGCCTACGTGGCCCTGGTGAATCACAACTGGAAACAGACCGCCGACTGATTCGAGTGCGTATTACTCAACTCAAAGACAAACTGGTTAAAGTACAGCAAACTCGTTTACAGGGACGTGCCGCACGCCAAAAAGCTGCCATTCCAACAATTTCGCTAGTGGGATATACCAACGCGGGCAAATCGACTTTATTTAATATTTTAGCCAAAAGCGATGTCTATGCTGCCGATCAACTGTTTGCGACCCTCGATCCCACTTTACGTCGCTTAGATTGGGACGGTATTGGTACCGTTGTGCTGGCAGATACCGTTGGATTCGTTCGTAACCTGCAACATGATTTGGTGGAATCGTTCAAAGCCACCTTAGAAGAAACATTAGAAGCGACCTTGCTGCTACACGTCATTGATAGCAGCAGTCCGAATATGCCTGAACAGATTGAAGCGGTAGAATCAGTACTGAAAGAAATCGGTGCCGATGCCCCGATTTTGCATGTCTACAATAAAATTGATCTCAGCGGTGATGCCGCCAAAATCATTTATAAAACATCTGACGTCCCTGATCGTGTCTATGTATCCGCCCATTCAGCTCAAGGACTTGAATTACTCAGTCAAGCCGTACAACAATGTCTGATGGGACAATTACAACAGTTTGACTTAGTGCTAAAACCCGCTTACGGTAAATTACGCACACAACTTTATACGCTGAACGTGATTCAATCGGAACAGTATGATGAGCAAGGTGATCTGCATTTGTCGGTGTGTATTGCCCCTCATAAACTGGAACAAATCATTAAACAAGCCCATTTACCATTAGACGAAATTCTTGGAAAAAAAGCTTCCTTATTTCAACGCCCTTTGGAAGAATTTGAAATAGATCATCCGTCCCTATAATTACGATCAGCCATCGTTCCGATAAACGAGAGTTAGAAAGAAAATGAAAAATATTGATTGGACAGCTTGGTTTGGCACGATTTTATTAATTATCGTCTATCGTGAAGGAGCTGTCGCAATCACGCAAGCTTTTGGTCATCCTGAATTGGGCAATCTGGCTGGGCTGATTAGCTTATTAGCAACATTGTTAATCTGGAGACGTTTTAGAAAAATCTCCAATCGCCTGATTGATACCAACAACAAAATCTTAAAAGAAAGTGCATTTGCTTTTCTACCGATCTGTGCAGGTTCATTAATCATGCTGGTACATATGGGCAAAGAAATTCCTGCATTTTTATTTATTCTAACTTTCAGTACATTATTGCCATTATGGATTTATGCCAAAATGGCGAAACGTTGGTTATAAGGAGCTGATCTATGTCAATGGTTATCTATGGCTTCATCATTACCTTCGTTAGTTATCTTCTTGCCAAACCACTGAATCAAAAATTCCCACAAATTCCACTGATTGTGTTTGGCATGTTTATTGTGATTGCTTTCTTGGCAATCTTCGGCATTCCTTACCAACAGTATATGGATAACGTGAATGGCGTTTTCAACCATCTACTCGGCTATGTCACGGTTGCTTTGGCAATTCCCTTAGCCGCAATGCGCTATGATGATCTACCGCTAAAATCGATGATTGGGATTTTATGCTTTGCCAGTATTAGTGCGGTTGCCCTACCAATGGGACTGGCCTATTTACTGCACATGTCTGAGCCAACTATTATGGCTTTTGCAACGCGTGCTGTGACTACTCCAATTGCCTTGAACATCGCAACCCTACTGCATGCTCCTTTGATGATGGTGACACTGATTGTGATTTTATCAGGTGTGATTGGTGCGGCATTCTCCCCTTGGATTTTAAAACATATCCATGACGAACGTGCTTCTGGTCTGGCGCTAGGTTTAGCTGCGCATGCAATTGGTACAGCTCAAGCATGGCAACGCGGTCCTGTCACAGGTCGTTATGCAGCCTTTGGTATGGCAGTAAATGGTGTATTTACAGCCATTTGGCTACCGACCTTTATTCTATCTTTATCTTAAAATTTGCCGCAGATATCACATAAAGATTGAACTAGTTGTCATATATCCGCCATAATGTAAGCTTAAACGTTAAAAGGATTTTTAATGATGGGCAAACAATTATTAAGTGCGTTACTTTTATCTGCGGTGAGCAGTTTTACTTTTGCAGAGGATATTACGGGGCTCTGGCAAAGTATTGATGACAAGACGGGGGCGCCTAAAGCATTGGTTGAAATTCGTAAAGAAACGAATGGAACATATGCGGGCAAAGTAGTTAAAATTACGCCACGTACAGGTTATACACCTAAAGAAACCTGTGTGGATTGTCCTGCACCCTATACCAATAAGCCAATCATTGGTTTAGACGTGGTAACAGGTTTGAAATATAGCGAAGGCTTGAACTATACCAACGGTCGTATTCTCGATCCAAATTCAGGCAAAATTTATAGTATGAAAGCCAAACTCAGCGCCAATGGTAAGCGTTTGCACTTACGTGGTTATCTCGGTGTATCGGCATTGGGTCGTAATCAGATCTGGATTCGTGCTGAGTAAAATCAATAAAATTTAGAGCCATTAGACGCACTTCTCTCTGATCAAATTGATCTCGGTTCTAGCTAAAAGCTTCTTCATATCGTGAAGAAGCTTTTTTAATTTCAACATAAAAAATAATTGAAATTTCAAATATTAAAAATATACAACCGTAAAATAATGATTGAATCTCGAATTAGAAATCCGAAATAATAGCAGGACAGCCATGGCAGCAAGGAGGCTTTAACATGAACATGTCGACAAAATTGATCTCTTCTCTCTTCTTATTTACACTCAGTCATTTTGCTTTTGCTCAAGACATTGCTGGGATTTGGCAAAGCGTTGATGATGTAACAGGTGCCCCCAAAGGACAGGTTGAAATCATACAAGAAGCCGATGGCTCCTATACGGGTAAAATTATCAAAATTACCCCACGTACAGGCTATACCCCCAAAGAATTATGTACGGGCTGCCCTGCACCTTATACCAATAAGCCAATTTTAGGTTTAAATGCGATTACCAAGCTAAAACATAAAAAGGACCTCACCTACACAGGTGGGAAAATCTTGGATCCGAACAGTGGTCGTGTCTATAGCTTGACTGCAAAACTCAGTAGCAATGGGCAACGCTTACATTTACGTGGCTATGTTGGCGTCTCTGTACTTGGCCGTAGCCAAATCTGGATTCGGGTCAATTAAGTTGATACAAAAATAAAAAGCCCTGTTATACAGGGCTTTTTATTGATTGAATGATGAAGGGCTTAACGACCTTGCAACTTCGAATAATCTAACAAGACATTTGCCGCTTCATTGATGAAGGTTTCTTCTTCAGGCAATGGTGGACGCAAATGTGCTTTCATTTTGGCACGAGATTCAACCAATGCATCAATAGATGCCTGATAACTTTCCCAGTTTGCATACGGTGCTAAACCTGTTGCAGTGCGGCGTTGATTTTCTGCATTCAAGGTTTGTTTCTCAAGATCAATCAACTCGGCGCGGCGCTGATTAATATCGAGCACCACTTTCTTTTGATCCGAAGTTTTCTTGGCAATTGCTTTACGTGCTTCTAAATATTTAAATTGAGAATCTGCCGCAACACGTTGTTCAGATGATTGAGCCAATTTAGCAACATACGGTTGCACTGAACCTTCACGTTTGAATGGTGCTGTTGGAATGGTATCCCACTTCAAGGCATTTTTCGCTTTACGCTCACCAAACTCCTCATTGTAAATATCAACCAACTTGATATCTGGGATCACACCTTTATTTTGGGTACTACCACCCGTAATGCGATAGAACTTACGTTGCGTCAATGTTGCCTGACCATAAGCCAAAGAGTCTAATTGAACTTGTGCTGTCCCTTTACCTGTCGTGGTACTACCAATGATAATCCCGCGCTCATAATCTTGAATCGCCGCAGAATAAATCTCACTTGCAGAAGCCGATGCTAAGTTAACCAATACCGCCATTGGGCCTGCATAGATTTGCTCACCACCATCGGTATCTTCAAATACATTGACATTACCGTTGCCGTCACGGATTTGCACCACAGGACCAGACTTGATCACCTGACCGAGCATACGCGCAACTTCTTCTAGAGAACCACCTGGGTCATTACGCAAATCAACCAAGATACCTTCTACTTTTTGTGCCTTAAGTGAATCTAATGCTTTGGCTGTATCTTCAGAAACTGAACGGTATTCAGTACCTGCACGACGAGAGCGATAGTCAAAATAGAACGATGGAATTTCAATCACCCCAAACAGATGTTTTTTACCATCACGGGTGATTTCAACCGTACGTGAACGCACACCCGCATCTTCTTCTTGAATAATATCGCGGGTTAAAGTCACATTACGTGCTTGACTCATCGATGCACCCGCACCCAATAAGCGGACCACAACTTTGGTACCACGTTTACCACGAATTAACCCGACGATTTCCGAACTCGGCCAACCAATCACATCCACCATTTTCTCGCCATCTTGCGCGACGCCAATGATACGATCTCCTGATTTCACCTGACCTGATTTACTGGCTGGCCCACCCTCAACGATGGTCTCAATTTTGGTGTAGTCTTCATTACCACGTTCAGGACGGATCGAAACACCAATTCCCTCTAATTGTAGTGTAGTCTGACGATTCAACTCCATCGCATCAATCGGTGGGTAATAGTTACTGTGCGGATCGTAAGTCGCCAACATTGCATTCAATGTTTTCTCTAACACGTCATCACTTTTCACACGCCCAATACGCTCTAACTGACGGGTATAACGCTTGGTTAAGGTTTGCACTGGTGTTAGATCTTCAGGTCCAGTCAAATCCTGACCATTCGCCAGCGATGGATCTGCTTTTAAAGCTTTTTGCTTCGCCTGCTCTTCTTCTTTACTAATGGTTAAATTGATCAACTGCGACACTAGCATTTGCTGCCAATGTTGTTGTTGCTCAGCCGTTGTTTTGAAATACGGTGCTTTTTCACGATCGGTATCGAGATAGACATCTTTTTGATTTAAGTTCTGCGGCTTTTTCAACTCTGCCAACATAAACTCATAAAATTGTTTCAAACGATCACGGTATTGCGCATGAATCGCGAAAGGTCCAGTTAAGTTACCCGCTTTTAACGAACTACCAAAATTCGAACCATATTTCTTTTGATATTCTTCAACTTCACCGTTTAGAAATAATGAATGATCTGGATCAAGACTATCCAAATACATATTCAAAACACGGTTTGAAGTTGCTGCGTCTAGGCGCATATTTAAATAGTGTTGACGATCTACCAATGTGGCTAACTGACGTGCAACCAATGCCTGCTCTTGTGATGGCTTGATTACCGTTGAAACGACAGGTGCCTCAGTCGCCGCAAATGCCTCATTTATGGTATGAGAGAAAAATAAACCACCAGTCGCGATTGCAACTGCACACGCTATCATTTGAAGTTTCATAAAATTTTGGTACTTCCTTGGATATGGCAATTATTACATGCAGATGTGATTAAGATGAATATATTTCACTCAACCACTTCGCTACAGGTAAAACTCATCGGTCATTATAAATAAATAACCAACAAGCACTTATCATCAATATCATGTAGTTTTATCATATTCTGTACTGACAAAATGTAGCAAATCATTGCACAATTTAGCTATCGTTTTTTTCACCAAATTTTTCATCAAAATTCTAACGGAATCCTTATGATCGGCGCGTTGATGCTAGATATTGCTGGCACAGAACTTACTCAAGAAGATATTGAACTATTACAAGCTCCGCAAGTCGGCGGCATGATTTTATTTGCACGGAATATTGAATCCCCTCAACAAGTCCGTGCCTTAACCGACCATATGCGTCAAATTCGTCCTGAGATCCTCATTGCGGTGGATCAGGAAGGTGGCCGAGTACAACGTTTAAGACAAGGTTTTACCTTACTTCCAGCGATGGGACGTCTAGGTGAACATTACCTAAGTCAACCACAACAAGCGATTGAACTGGCTGAACAATGTGGCTGGTTAATGGCGATTGAAGTCCTCGCAGTCGGGATTGATTTTAGCTTTGCTCCTGTTTTGGACCTGAATGACGTGAGTGATGTGATTGGTGATCGTGGTTTTGCCAAAAACATGCAAGACATCGTGCCACTAGCTGATGCCTTTATGCGTGGTATGAAAAAAGCAGGTATGGCAACGACGGGCAAACATTTCCCTGGGCATGGTTCAGTCAAAGCGGATTCGCATGTTGCAGCAGCAATTGACAGCCGCTCTTATCAAGACATCTATGACAAAGATATGCAAAGCTTTATCAAGTTGATGCCTCAGCTTGATGCGCTCATGCCAGCCCATGTGATCTATGATCAAGTCGATCCAAATCCAGCAGGCTTCTCACCGTTCTGGTTACAAGAAATCTTACGTCAGCAGCTTAAATTTGATGGCGTACTATTCTCAGATGATTTGAGTATGCAAGCTGCGTGTGTTGCAGGTGGTGCCGATGCACGTATTCAAGCCGCTTTAAATGCAGGTTGTGATATGGGCTTAGTCTGCAATGACCGTGCAGCTGCATGTACCGCGTTAGATGGAATCCAAACATTAGCGTTACCAAACCAACAACGTTTAGAACGTATGCGCGGTAAAATTCCAAATATTCAGGTCGGTACCACATTGACTTTAGACGATGAAAACTGGCATAGCGTCAGAAAAGTCATTGAAGAGTTTAAAAATTCGTTCTAACTTTACTTAGATTTTTTCATTATTTTATTAGCATAATGGAATCTTGCCGAGTGCTCATCTGATTGAAAGATTTTGCCTTCGGCTCGACTTACTTTTCAGGGATGAAAAGTAAGCAAAAATCCTTTGTTAGGCTGAGGGTACATCCTTGTAACCCCAGCCCAACGGCGGCATCCATGCCGCCCTACGGTAGTAAATAACAAACCTAAAATCGGATTTAGTAGAAAAATCTCAATTTTTAAAAAAGAGATTAACTTTATATATCCCAATTAGGAAAAATAGAGTCTAGGACAGATGACACAACAACTTTCGAAACATCGCCACATTTCATTTACCGCACACTACACTGGCTATATCTGGTATCAAATGGGGATCTCACACCCAGCACTGGCAACAGCAAAAGGAAAAACACTGGCAGCCTTAGTTCATCCAATTGAAAGCTGGGCAGAAAAATATGTCGGCGGTAGCATGCGTACCACACTAAAACAACGACACCGCATGTTGGATAGCCACTTAAAAGAATTAATTGAGCAACATCCTGATTTACAAGTGCTTGAAATTGCATGTGGTCTATCGCCACGCGGTTGGTGGTTTAGACAACATTATCCAAATATCACATACCGTGAACTGGATTTACCCGATATGGCAGCGGCCAAACAAGCTGCACTACAACAAATTGAAAGTCATGTGGATGAAGTTCTGTCTGTCGACTTATTTACCGATGCCTTTGCTGCTGCATTTGAAGTATTTGATCCTCAACGCCCATTGGTGATTATTAGTGAAGGACTCATCAATTACTTTGAAAAACCAATGTTACAGCAACTCATTCAAGCCATTGCCAACTACGGTCAAAACTTTAAAGAGCTGCATTATTTAACAGACATCTACCCAGAACCCACCCAAAACAAACTAGCAACGATCATCTGGAACAGCAGCCGTTTATTAAAATGGATGTCACGCAGTGCATTTAGTTTTCATTTTAAAAACCCAGCCGAGGTCGAGAATTTCTTTCAAGAAGCAGGCTTTAATCAAGTTGAAGTTCTGCAACCGAAACAATTTTTTGAACAAGCAACTTTAGAAAATACGCAGCAGCATTTAGGTGACTTGGTCTGGGTGATTCAGGCGAGCAATAAATAGGGATCATAAAAAAGGGAAGTGGTTAATCACCACTTCCCTTTTCAAATCTTAGGTTCTCATTAAGCTTGTTTTTGGCGCTCAATAAAACGCGTTAAACGATCAGCAATCTCAAAACTGCCATGTTTAAACAAGATGCGCAGTCCTTGCTCAGTTGCATCAAAGTTTAAACATTCAATTTTAAACTCACCTTCTTCATCAGCTAAATGTAGTGCTAAATCACGAGGATGTTGGCGAACAAAATCAAGCTGTTCAAGATCATTAAGTTTTAAATAAACACCAAAGAAGGTGATATCGACAACATTCACTGCCACTTCAGTCACTAAATGACGGTGAGTCAATTTAGTCTGTGGTTGCAACACAGCAATACGTTCTTCACCCCGACGTTCAATTTTTTGCATTTGTTCACGCGTCATCGGGATAATACCATCCAGATTATCGATAGATTCCCCTTTCAAAAATGAGGTAAACAAATTCATGGTTTCTTTACGGCGCTGCAATTGTGGTACATGATCTGCATTTGCAATTAAAGCAAACTGCATGTCTTGGCATTGCAAAGCAAAATCAGCATTTTCATGCGGTAAAGTAAAACTGTCGTACTGTCCAGCAGCCACCAAAGTTTTACATTGGGGTACTGGCACATCACTTAAACGCAATAAACGGTTGCAGTTAATTTCATAACGCTCACGTTCAGTTGCACTAAATTCTGCCATTTGCCTAAAGAATAAACGCTTTGCTGTTGGCGACATGCGAGTTTTATCAAGCTTGGCATGATTCACTAAATATAGGATCACCGCTTGACCAAACTCATCCATGCGATCTTCGCGCATTAAATGCAATGATTCTTCCAGCAGCATCCGCCAACTTTTACGCGTCTTCTGCATCACACCCATCAATACCATACGGTCAATCAATTCGGGACGTTGGTGTGCAAATGACGATGCAACCACCGAACCTAGCGACATCCCCATCATTGAAACTTTCTCAAGTCCAACAATATCGAGCCATTGACCAAGCATTTTAGATAATTCAGGCAGCTCCAAGATTCCAGCAGATTCACCTGTATCAACATTACGAATCTGTTGATTCGCTCCCATTGACGGTAAATCGATGAGAATAACGGGACCACTCTCAAAGAGTTGCTCAACACAATACTTATAAGAGTTAAAATTTTGAAATGCGCCCCCGACAATTACAATCGGCGTGTTGTAGATCGTTTTCGGATCTGCAATTGCCATATATTCAATTTTCCAACCATCGATCCACGTGGTACGCGCTGGCTGTTTAAAACTGTTTTTATTGTAAATGTCGAAAAAACCAAAGCCTGTGTAGGTATGATTTATATCCGAGTCCATTTGGATAATGGAATTCATGTCCTTCCTCCATCCTTGTTTATTTTTTTGTTGCAAGCATCTCATTTTCAGCGAATTCAACTTGCAAGTTAACAAATTTATAAAATTTGTATTACATTTATCCTATACTTTTTCATTCTATACATATGCACGTTTTATACGCAATCATTTCCTTAACCACTTATCTTGTTTAAAGCACTAATCTTTTGCAAAATATGTAATCTTGGCTTTATATTCAATATCTTCATCGCACTAAAATAAAAACTTTTGTGCCAATTAACGCTTGATAATTTTTTGAATTGTCAGTTCAGCCTATTCATTGTTCAGCATTTGACTGTTACTATCTTTATAAATACATGCAAATATCAAAATGCTATGCAAGACTCTATTCAAGACTACATGCAACAGGTTGGTACTCAAGCGCGTCAAGCGTCTCGTGTTTTAACGAGTGCATCGACCCATTTGAAAAACCACGCCTTGTCTGCAATTTATACGGCTTTGGAAAATAATCAAGCACAAATTTTAGCAGCCAATCAAATCGATATGGACAGTGGTCGCCAACGTCAATTGGACACTGCTTTACTCGATCGTTTAGAACTTACCCCTGCTCGTTTTAAAGGTATGCTGCAAGGGCTCAAAGATGTGATTGCCTTGGTTGATCCGATTGGAGAGATTACCGATCTTGCCTATCGTCCGTCAGGGATTCAACTTGGAAAAATGCGTGTGCCTTTAGGCGTGATTGGCATGATCTATGAATCAAGACCGAACGTTACCCTTGAAGCAGCATCATTGGCTTTAAAATCAGGCAATGCGATTATTTTACGTGGCGGATCAGAAGCACTTGAATCCAATAAGGCCATCGCAACTGCGATCCAACATGGTCTACAGATTTCAGGCTTGCCAGAACATGCGGTTCAAGTGATTGATACCCCTGATCGCGCGGCAGTGGGTCACCTGATTACCATGACTGAATTCGTGGATGTGATTGTACCCCGTGGTGGTAAAAGCTTGATCGAACGAATCAGCAATGAAGCACGTATTCCAGTCATTAAACATCTAGATGGCAACTGCCATGTATTTGTTGAAGCACAAGCGGATTTGCAAAAAGCCTTACCGATTGCGCTCAATTCCAAAACGCATCGCTATGGTGTGTGTAATGCCATGGAAACTTTATTGGTCGATGAAGCGATTGCTGAGGAATTCTTGCCACGCATTGCCGAACTTTATGCTGAAAAACAGGTTGAATTACGCGGTTGCGCTGAAACCCAACGTATTTTAGGTGTATCCGTGAAAACGGCGACAGAGGAGGATTGGTATACCGAATATCTCGGTCCAATTCTTGCGATTAAAGTGGTCACTGGTATGGATGAAGCGATTGAGCATATCAATAAGTATGGTTCACACCACACCGATGCGATTATTACTGAAAACTTTAGTCTAGCCCGTGAGTTCTTGGCGCGTGTGGATTCAAGTTCGGTGATGATCAATGCTTCAACCCGCTTCGCTGATGGCTTTGAATATGGTTTAGGGGCAGAAATCGGCATTTCAACCGATAAAATCCATGCCCGTGGTCCAGTTGGCCTAGAAGGCTTAACTTCACAGAAATGGATCGTTTTTGGTGATGGTCAAATCCGTCAATAACAGCATTGACGACTTGAACACAACAACACGATAAAGGCCATTCACTTGATCTTTATCGTGTTTTTATATATTTGCATACAAAAATAATGATAAAACCAACAGATCAATCAAAACAACGACTCATTTCCTAATTATACTGAATAGGTTGATTTATAAACGGGTCGTATAGGCTAAAGTCTATCTTCGCCAAGACGACATCCCATGTTAAAACATTGCGCTTGATTCCCCTGCCTCATGCGTTGCAGCAAGATCAAAGTGTTCATCATAAAATTTAAAATCTGTTAGGTGTTCAAACGTGGCTATATCTGTATTAGTAATTAACTGTGGTTCATCATCAATCAAATACGCGCTCGTCTCGGAACGTCGTGAAGACCGTATTTATGGTTTGGCAGAAAACCTGGGCGCTGCAGATGCCCGTATTAAAGGGGTTACACTGGGTGGCGAACCACTGGAACTTTCAATTCCCTATGCAGATCACGCCAAAGCCCTTGAAACATTATTGGCTCGTTTAGCGAACTATAACCCGCAGGCGATTGGACACCGTGTGGTTCACGGTGGCGACATCACCAAAGCAGAATTACTCACGCCAGAACTGGTTGAGCGTATTGAAGCAGCGACACCTCTTGCACCACTGCACAATCCAGCCCATTTGATTGGAATTGAAGCCACCATGCGCTTATTCCCTCAATTGCCTCAGGTTGCTGTATTCGATACCGCCTTCCACCAAACCATGCCTGAGCGTGCCTATCGCTATGCCCTACCACAATTTTTATATACAGCACACCAAGTTCGTCGCTATGGTTTTCATGGCACTAGCCATGCCTATGTGACCGAACGTGCCAGCGAATTGGCAGGTCATAAAAATGAAGGTGGCTGGCTCAGTGCACACTTGGGCAATGGCAGTTCGACTTGTGCAGTATGGAATGGTCATAGTGTCGATACTTCTATGGGTATGACGCCACTT
Organism: Acinetobacter sp. UBA991; assembly: GCF_002292065.1. Classification (NCBI taxonomy): domain Bacteria; kingdom Pseudomonadati; phylum Pseudomonadota; class Gammaproteobacteria; order Moraxellales; family Moraxellaceae; genus Acinetobacter; species Acinetobacter sp. UBA991. Next base: position 18,682 of record NZ_DBBF01000025.1, read on the forward strand.
GAAGGTGTGGTAATGGGTACGCGTAGCGGTGATGTCGATCCAAGCTTACATTTATTCCTTGCCAGTAACCTCGGCTGGGATATCCAAAAAATTGACAGCATGCTCAATAAAGAAAGTGGCTTATTGGGCTTATCTGGTTTATCCAATGATATGCGCACCTTGGTTGAAGCCTCTGAAAATGGTCATGATGGTGCAACCCTTGCCATTGAAGTATTCTGCTATCGCCTCGCCAAATCGTTATCAGCGATGAGTTGCGGTCTACCCCATCTGGATGGTTTAGTCTTTACAGGTGGTATTGGTGAAAATTCGGCTTATGTCCGTGAAAAGACTTTAGGCTATTTAGCACATTTCGGTTTTCAATTTAGTAAAGAGAAAAATGATGCCTTGGCTCGCGGTAGTGAAGGTCGTATCGACGATGGTACAGGTCCACAAATTTGGGTGATTCCGACTGATGAAGAAGGTCGTATTGCCAAAGAAACCCGTCAAGTACTTGAACCAACAGCTTAATCAACCTATTAAAAAAATTTAAGGTCACTATGAATACGATTTTACTCATCCCCACAGGTGAAGGTGTTGGCTTAACTTCAGCCTGCTTAGGTATGATCTATGCACTAGATTGCAAAGGGATCAATGCGGGTTTTTTAAAACCCTATTCTCAAATAGCAGACACTACGGTTGACCGTACCACGACACTCTATCGTCATTTATTTCAGCATAAATCTGCCGAGCCAATCACCTACGAAAGACTGACTCAACTGATTGCCTTGGGCGAAACAGATGAGCTCCTTGAGGAGGCCGTTGCACTACACCGTCAAATTTCAGCTGATCATGATGTGATTATCGTTGAAGGTTTGGTTCCGAATGGACAAGATCATTTTGTCAGTGAAATCAATGCTGCACTCGCACAAGCACTGGATGCACAAGTGGTTTTGGTCAGCACCGCAGATTTAGCTGATCCACGTAAAACCGCAGAAAGAGTCGATGCACATTTACGTCAATTTGGTGGTGCAGCTTCGGCACGCACCACAGGCGTGTTGTTTATGCGAACCAAAGGCTTGCCTGAGGGCACGGCCGAAATTCCGGTCACACTTGATCCAAGTCTACGCCTAGACCAGCACATCGATGCTTTTGCCTTAGAATTACAACGTTATAACCGCTTTATGGGCACCGATGAACTCCCGATTATTGGATTGGTGCCATTCAGCAATACCCTCAGCGTGCCACGTAGTTTAGATATTGCTTCGATCATCAATGGTACATGGTTACATCAAGGTGAAGCGAAGCAACGGCGTATTTTGCATACCAGTTTAATTGCCTCGAATATCGAGTCTGAACTGCATAAATTCGTTGCGGGTGAATTGATTATTAGCGCATCACAACGCACCGATGCGATCTTGGCAGCCAGTCTTGCCAGCAGTAATGGTACGCCGCTCGCGGGTCTGGTTTTAACCGAGCAAGCTGCGCCAGCAAGCAATGTGCTTGAGTTCTGCCAAAGTGCGATTAAGCAAGGGCTCCCAATCTTACACACGCCTTTAGATACCTTAGAAACAGCACAACTGCTGCATCGCTTTGGCAATGAAATTCCAATTGATGATACTGAACGTGCAGAGCAAGTCACCCGTTTCGTGTCGAGTCATTTGGATAGCAATTGGCTGGATCAACATACCCAGAACAACCTACATCCGCGCTTATCGCCTTCAGCGTTCCGTTACGAGTTGGTACAGAAATCCATTGCTGCAAAAAAACGTATCGTCCTGCCAGAGGGTGATGAACCACGTACCGTACAAGCGGCTGTGATTTGTCAAACCCGCGGCATTGCACAGTGTATTTTATTGGCAAAGCCTGAATCGGTTGCCGAAGTGGCGAAAGCACGCGGTATTCAGTTGCCCGATGATTTACAAATTATTGACCCGGATACTATTCGTGATCAATATATCGAACCGATGGTAGAACTGCGTAAAGGTAAGCTTGATGCACTACAAGCCAAAGCACAATTGCAAGATACCGTGGTACTCGGCACCATGATGTTGGCACTCGATCAAGTCGATGGTTTGGTATCTGGTGCGATTCATACCACTGCCAACACCGTACGCCCAGCATTCCAGCTGATTAAGACCGCTCCGAATTACTCACTAGTCTCATCCATTTTCTTTATGTTGTTGCCTGATGAAGTCTATGTCTATGGTGACTGTGCGATTAACCCAGATCCGAATGCAGAACAACTTGCTGAGATTGCGATTCAATCGGCAGATTCAGCCAAGGCCTTTGGTCTAGATCCACGCATTGCCATGATCAGCTATTCTACTGGCACATCTGGTACTGGTGCAGATGTCGAGAAAGTAGCTGAAGCGACTAAAATCGCACAACAACGTCGTCCAGATTTACTCATCGATGGGCCATTACAATACGATGCTGCCTCGGTTGAAAGTGTCGGTCGCCAAAAAGCACCGGACTCGCAAGTAGCAGGACGTGCCAATGTATTTATTTTCCCTGATCTAAATACAGGTAATACCACCTATAAAGCGGTACAACGTGCTGCCAATGTGGTGAGTGTCGGCCCAATGCTACAAGGTTTAAATAAACCTGTGAATGACTTGTCTCGTGGTGCTTTGGTCGATGATATTGTATTCACCATTGCCTTGACTGCGATTCAGGCGAAGCAGCAGGATTAAATTCACTATTCGATTGAAATAAAAAAGCCCTTTAGATTGAAAGGGCTTTTTCATTAGCGGTATTGAGCCAACCAGATCGTATGTCCGGTACATTCAACATCTTCAGCAATCATTTTAATCAGCTTAAACCCATTGTCTTGCAGCAAAGTCTGATACTCCTCTGCTGAGAGACTGGCATGGTACAGTGGCTCCCCACTGAGTTCACCAATTGCCTCGCCCTGTGCAGGCCCACTGCTAAACATTAAAGCAGTACCTGATTGTGCATATTCGGCAAAACGTTTAAACATCTTACGTTGATCATCTTGGGTGAAGTGGAAGAAACTATCCCACGCAACAATCCCCTGAAACTTGTGTTCAGTAAAGTACTCCCGAAAATCTTGCTGCACCCAGACCTGTTCAGGGAAAGACTGCCGTGCCATTTCAATCATGTATTCCGAAGCATCAACACCTATTACCTGATGTCCTTGAGCAATAAAATAGGCAGCAATCGGCTGCGCTGAACCACAGCCCAAATCTAAAATATGCGCCGAGTTTGGCAGCAGACTGAGAAAACGATCGAGCCAGACCTTCTCAGACAGAAGCTTTCCTCGTAATTCAATCCATTCACGAGCATGCTTCTGGTAGAGTTCAATAATATGCTGCGCTAGATGTTCCTGTACCATGTCATTGCCTATTATGAGTCATTCTTTTTTTAAAGCGATTGAGCAAAATCTTAACAAGATTCTGGCTTATTTAATGTCTGAATTTTCTTGGTTTGCGGTCCTTTTACAAAGAAAATCGCATTCCCACATAGGATCAAAATCACCCCGATCACCGCATTCATGTGCCAGTGATAATCCTCCCATACCGTCGAAATCACCAGTGCGACCAAAGGAAATAATAAGGTGCTATAGGCCGCTTTACCTGCACCAATCCGTCCGACCAAATAGAAATAGGCGGTAAAACCTATCACCGAACCAAAGATCGCGAGATACAGTAAAGCACTGATTGCACTGAATTGCATGCTTGGAAAAAACTCATCCTGTCTAAACCATGAGATCAAGGCCATCAGCAGTGAGCCATACAACATACCGTAAGCATTGGTGGTAAAAATATCCAACCCATGTTTTTGATGGCGTGTACTGATCATATTGCCCAAAGAGAAACCATAAGTCCCTAAAATACATAGTCCAATACCAATCAATGTATTGCTGTTTAAAGTGGTGCCCACCACGTCATGCCAGAACAAGGCAATAATCCCGAGCACCCCCAATAATGCCGCAGGATAAAAGCGCGTTGATACTTGCTGGGCAAAGAAGAGCTTAGCGTTGATGGTATTGAAAATCACCGCCATGGAAAAAATCACGGCCTCTAAACCACTACTGATATATTGCACCGCATAATAAAAACAGACAAAGTTAAAGCCAAAAATACAGCAGGCCTGTAACATACAAAACAGATGATCTTTGCCTGCTAGTTTCTGCAACTTTCGGCTCAAAGCGACGAAAACAAATAGTACCATTGCAGAAATAAAAAAACGCCAGAACACCGCAACACTGGCTGATATCCCACTTTGTTGTTGCAGACTGATCGCAATCCATGTGGTGCCCCAAATCACCACAACCAAAGCATATAACAGCGCATTCATATCATTAGAACCAAACTCAATTACCTCGACGACTATTTTGCTGCTTTTGCGGTCATGATTACTTGCACCATCTTGCGGTGATTGTCATGGATTTGCGTTTTTCTAGATTTTTTTTGACCAGATGACAAAACTGGCTGAAAGTTCTACACTAAACTGGATCATATTTGGCACTGCGTATAGAAGATGAAATATCAGATTCTAGATCAATTACAGCAATATAAAGCGCAATTGCTCGACTCGGTAGAACTGGGTTCGGGTATGCAGTTGGCCATGTGGCACAATAACCAAGACCGTGTCAGCGTCTGTAGCAATCACCACACTTTGAGTATGTATATTCAGGGCGGTTATGAAAGCTATCAAAAAACCCAGCAAGGCTGGCACAATGGCGGTGGCCCTGACCGTATGTGCCTGATGCCACAAGATTTCGAGTCCACTTGGGACTTACGTGATCCACTCACCTTTGTACATCTTTACTATACTGAACAGCACTTACAACGTGTGGCGGAACAAGTTTGGGATCGGGAACCGAGCCAAATCATTTTAAACCCACAAATTTTTGTGGCTGACCCACAAATTTCCATGATCTATCGGCATTTTTTACTCAATGGTGCATGGCAAGAACGTGAAAACCATTTGCAAATGAGTACGGCGACAACGCTATTACTCAACCATTTAATTAAAAATTATAGTCATGCGCAATGGCAAGCACCTGAAGTCAAAGGGGGGCTCTCGCCTTATGTACTTAAGCAGTTATTAGAATGGATTGATCAACATCTCCATTTGAGTCTGACCTTATCTGATCTGGCTCAGCAAGCGCAACTCAGTGAATATCATTTTGCGCATATGTTTAAACAATCGATGCAGATGCCACCGCATCAATATGTGATGCAACGCCGTCTTGAGCGTGCTCATCAAGCACTTGAACAGACCGCAGCGAATCTGACTGAGATCGCAGTGCAATATGGATTTAGCTCAAGCAGCCATTTTAGCCATCGCTTTAAGAAACAGTTTGGCTATAGCCCATCTCAACTGAGAAAAAACTAAAATCCAAAGCACATCTTTTGTTGCTGCAATTTAGATCGAAAAATCACTTTAGACCTTTAGCCAAATCTAAGCTAAAACTCCCACATTCATTCCTTTTTGTCATATAATTTAGCCCGCCAGCTAATCGCCCGCTCAAGAGAAATTTGATATGACAACGATCATCAAACAAGATGACTTGATTACATCAATCAAGGATGCCCTGCAGTTTATTTCTTACTATCACCCACAAGACTTCATCCAAGCGATGAGCCGTGCTTATGATCGTGAAGAAAACAAAGCTGCAAAAGATGCTATTGCCCAAATCCTTATCAACTCACGTATGTGTGCTGAAGGTCACCGACCAATCTGTCAGGATACAGGGATCGTTAACGTTTTCCTTGAAGTCGGCTTAGATGTTAAATTTGATTTAAGCATGAGCTTGGATGATGCAGTCAACGAAGGTGTACGCCAAGGTTACCTAGAGAACTCAAACGTACTGCGTGCTTCTGTTTTAGCAGATCCAGCTTTTGGTCGTAAAAATACCAAAGACAATACGCCTGCCGTGATTCACTACAAACTCGTTCCTGGTAATAAAGTTGATATTACCGTTGCAGCGAAGGGTGGTGGTTCAGAAAATAAATCTAAACTTGCGATGCTCAATCCATCTGATTCAATCGTGGATTGGGTACTTAAAACTGTTCCAACCATGGGTGCAGGTTGGTGTCCACCAGGTATGCTCGGTATTGGTATCGGTGGTACTGCTGAAAAAGCCATGATGCTTGCAAAAGAAGCACTTATGGAAGAAATCAACATGGACGAATTACTTCGTCGTGGCCCACAAAGCAAAATGGAAGAACTCCGTATCGAGATCTTCGAGAAAGTGAATGCGTTGGGTATTGGCGCACAAGGTCTTGGTGGTTTAACCACAGTTCTTGATATTAAAATCAAGGATTACCCATGTCATGCAGCAGGTAAGCCAGTGGGTATGATTCCGAACTGTGCTGCGACCCGTCACGCGCACTTCCAGTTAGATGGTACTGGTGTTGCACATATTCAAGCACCAAAACTTGAAGACTACCCTGCTGTAACGTGGGATTCTTCTCAATCGAAGCGTGTAAATCTGGATACCATTACTCAAGAAGAAATGAATGCTTGGAAGCCAGGCGATACATTATTATTGAATGGTACGATTTATACAGGTCGTGATGCTGCACATAAGCGCATGGTCGACATGTTAAATAATGGTGAAGAACTTCCAGTCGATCTAAAAGGTAAATTCATTTACTACGTGGGTCCAGTTGATCCAGTGGGTGATGAAGTGGTTGGTCCTGCAGGCCCAACAACTGCAACCCGTATGGATAAGTTCACTCGTCAAGTGTTAGAAGCAACTGGCTTATTCGGTATGATTGGTAAAGCGGATCGTGGTCCTGCTGCAATTGAAGCGATCAAAGACAATCAAGCAACTTATTTGATGGCTGTGGGTGGTGCTGCTTACCTCGTGTCTAAAGCAGTTCGTGAGGCTGAAGTGGTTGCTTTTGCAGACTTAGGTATGGAAGCAATCTACAAATTCGTGGTTGAAGATATGCCTGTCTCTGTTGCGGTTGATGTCAATGGTACTTCAATCCATGCCACTGCACCAAAAATCTGGCAAGCAAAAATCGGTAAGATTCCAGTGGTTGATGCAGCTGCGTCATAAATAATATTCATACAATTCAAATAGCCGAATCATCGTATTTGGCTATTTTTTTGCCTACTGCTTCTGCTAAATTATAAAAAAGACGAGAACAATAAGGCGGTCTATAGATGAATAAATACATGTTCAACCTAATGATTGGACTTTGCCTTCTCGGTAGCATACAAAGTGCTTTTGCAACTCCCGCCCAAAGTAAATCCGTCAAAGAACTGATCAAACTGAGCGAGCTCGAAAATGTTTTAAATACCTCACTCGATGAAATGCAGCCGACACTTGATCTTGAAGCTGAAAATATTTTATTACGAGTCTTAGGAAAAGAAGCACTCACCACAACACAAGAACATCTTGCTGTGTTGGAATTGAGCCAATTATTAAAAGAAACCAGTTCAAAAGTCTTTGCTCGCCCCGAGACTATTCGGGCAATAGAGAAGATTTATGCAGACACCCTGAGCGAAGAAGAAATACAAGCCTATTTGAAATTCTTAAAAACACCTGAAGGTAAATCGATCAATCAAAAAACATTGCAAATCAGTACCCATGTTTTTCAGTACATGAGTAATTTAAGCCAAAAAACCCTAAATGATCCAGAACAGAGCTCGCAATTAAAAGAGCAGTTCCTCACCATCATTAAACCTTTAATTCAAGATGAGTAACTGCTCAAGCAAACCTACCAAGTCAATGGATTCCAAAGCTTAAATGGCTTAACCAAATGCACTTCTGACTTTTCATCGTACTTTTCTGGTTTTAATTCTTGAGGTTTTGAACGAACCTTGCCCGATGCATCTTGAGCGACAAAGTTATAGCTGGAAGACTTTAACCGTGTGAATGCGATTTCCTGATGCGCCACCTTGTCAGGCGTAATCATAAATGGGCCTGTATGCTCGCTACGAGAAATCTTATTTTCCTCATCATATTTGATGAAATAGGTCTGTGCAGCATCCACTGTAAAGTCGAGATATTTCGGCTTTTGGAAATGTAATCCAGCCAATGGACGGCTTACACTCAAACGATAAGTTCCAGCAGGCAGTTCAACCCAGTAATAATGATTATGTAATAAACTCGGAATACGATGCCCATTGATAAATAAATTGGCCGCAGCAATTTCCTGACGGTTCCAACGTGTATCTGGACGATATAAATAGACCACCGCAGCTTGTTCATTTTGCGGTTTGATTGGTGCGTAATATTGGCCTAACTTTTGATTAACCCAACCACCAACAGAGAAGCCACCCACATGATATTGATCAAATAGACCTGGTTCTTTTTCAGTATCGACAGCTGGTAAGGTTGCAGTCAGTGCGGTTGGTTTTTCTTCAACTGTCTTATGACTTTGACAGCCAGCCAATACCCCAGCACAACATAATGACAATATTAAATAACGCATGACATCCCTCAAGGCGTTTTCTTGGATTTATTTTTAACAGCGCAAAACTATGCACATTTTTTCAATTTTTTAAGATTAACATCTCAACGCCTAATTGCAAATAAAAAAAGCATGAAAAGCCAAGCCTTTCATGCTTTTTTAGATGAATGAGAATTAGGCTGATTTAGAATCAATCACCTTCAAATCCTTCTTTTCAGTTGCTTCTGGCGTACCCACTTGTGGTAAACGCTCTGCTTTGAATGTTGGTTTAGCCGTACCATTAATGACAGCTTCATTCAAAATAACAGTACCCACATCCGTACGACTTGGTAAGTCATACATCGTTTCAAGTAATACGTTTTCCAGAATAGAACGTAAACCACGCGCGCCGGTATTACGTTCAAGTGCTTTCTTCGCCACGGCACGTAATGCAGACTCTTCAAAGACAAGATCTACATTTTCCATGGTGAATAGGTATTGATATTGGCGTGTTAATGCATTTTTAGGCTCTGTCAGAATCTGCATTAATGCTTCTTCATCCAGCTCTTCCAAAGTTGCAATCACTGGCAAACGACCGATAAATTCAGGAATCAAACCGAATTTAACTAGATCCGTTGCTTCAACTTGACGGAACAACTCAGAGACTTTTTTACTGTCATCTTTATTCTTCACATCTGCAGTGAAACCAATCCCACCTTTCTCTTGGCGCTGCTGTACGATTTTTTCCAGACCAGAGAATGCACCACCACAAATGAACAGAATATTGGCTGTATCAATCTGGATGAATTCTTGCTGCGGGTGCTTACGACCACCTTGTGGTGGAATAGAGGCAACCGTACCTTCAATCATTTTTAATAATGCTTGTTGTACGCCTTCACCAGATACATCACGGGTAATTGAAGGATTTTCAGATTTACGGGTAATCTTATCAATCTCATCAATATAGATAATGCCTTTTTGCGCTTTTTCTACATCATAATCAGCTTTTTGCAATAACTTCTGCACGATGTTTTCAACATCTTCACCCACATAACCAGCTTCGGTTAAAGTGGTTGCATCTGCCATCGCAAATGGAACATCAAGCAAACGCGCAAGTGTTTGTGCAAGTAATGTTTTACCTGAACCTGTCGGTCCGATCAGCAAAATATTACTTTTTGCGATTTCAATCTCTTGATGCCCATGCGTCGACTGGCCTACTTTTAAACGCTTATAGTGGTTATAGACCGCAACAGATAAGGTTTTCTTCGCAACATCTTGTCCAATCACATATTGGTCCAAGGCAGCACGTATTTCGTGTGGTTTTGGCAGGGCTTTAGTTGCCCAATCACCTGCTTCAACTTGTTGACTGGTTTGAACGAGATCTAAGCAGACATCTACACACTCATTACAAATATATGCGTCCTCACCAGCAATCAATTTTCCAACTTCAGATTGCGTCTTACCACAAAATGAACAATGTTTTTGTCCTTGAGGATGTTCGGACATATTTACTCCACAACTTAAATCTTAAACTTAGGTCCTAAAAAATCAGGGACGTTTGCTTAGCACTTCATCGACTAAACCATATTCTTTGGCTGCTTGTGCCGTCATGAAATTATCACGATCTGTATCACGTGCAACGGTCTCGTAATCTTGACCACTATGTTCAGCCATTAAGCGATTTAAACGCTCTTTAATGAACAGAATTTCACGTGCGTGAATTTCAATATCAGAAGCTTGACCACGGAAACCACCAAGTGGTTGGTGGATCATCACACGAGCATTTTCAAGACAGTAACGTTTGCCTTTTGCACCCGCATTCAATAAGAATGCACCCATTGATGCTGCTTGTCCCATACAGTAGGTCACAACATCTGGTTTGATAAACTGCATGGTATCGTAAATCGCCATACCAGCAGTTACTGAACCGCCTGGTGAATTGATATAAAGGTGAATATCTTTTTCTGGATTTTCTGCTTCAAGAAATAACATCTGCGCAACGATTAAGTTCGCCATGTTATCTTCAACTTCACCCGTTAAGAAAATAACACGCTCACGTAATAGACGTGAAAAAATATCGAATGAACGCTCACCGCGAGATGATTGTTCAACGACAACAGGAACTAAAGCATTTTCAATTGTTGGAACATACATACGTTTACTTATTCCTAAATTATTGTGACTCGATCTATGCCAACAATATGAGGGATAATCAACGAAATTGCAAAAGGTTCAATCTGAAATATTCGATTATTTAGACTAAAATCTGGCAATTTTTCGACAAATTAACACTTTGCTAACAGAGGGTTTGCAGACTTTACATCGATACTTTAAGCAAGGGAGATTTTCTGATGATGCACAGCATGGTTTATGGAATTTCACACCTATGCTTAAAGCTCTGCAAGCCAAAGTCTTACTGTTTTAAATCAGAATGAAATACAAAATTCTAAACCCTAAAGAAAAAGGCGCATTAAGCGCCTTTTTCTTGAATCAACTTTTTAAAAGATTAGCCACGGCGAGCTTGTTGTTCTTTCAATAAGTCTTCATAGCTGATCGCAACATCTTTCACTTTAGCTGCAGCTAAGATGTGATCAACAACTTGATCTTCTAACACAACAGCTTCGATTTGAGCACGTTGCTGTTGGTCATTTTTGAAGTATTCAACAACTTCTGTTGGATCTTCATAAGAAGAAGCCATGTCATCGATGTAAGCATTAACACGTGCTTGATCAACTTCAAGTTTAGCGTCAGCCAATACTTTGCTTACCAATACGCCAAGCTTAACTGATTTTTCAGCTTGTTCTTTGAACAATTCATCAGGAAGCATGCTGCTGTCAAATGCGCCTGCACCTTGAGCACCAAACTGTTGAGTGAATTGCTGGATCATTTGTTGACGTTGACGGTCAATTTCTTGAGCAACCATTGAAGCAGGAACTTCGATTTCGTTAGCAGCAACAAGCGCATCAAATGCAGCTTGTTTAACTTGGTTACGAAGACCGTTGCGAACTTCACGTTCCATATTCTTACGAACGTCAGCTTTTAACTTGTCTAAGCCTTCTTCTTCAGTTAAACCAAAGATTTTTAAGAATTCAGCATCGATTTCTGGAAGTTTTGCTTTTTCAACTTGCTTCACAGTGATTTTGAATTGAGCAGCTTTACCCGCCAAGTTTTCAGCTTGGTAATCTTCTGGGAAAGTCACATCAATAACTTTCTCTTCGCCAGCTTTCATACCAACGATACCGTCTTCAAAACCTGGGATCATACGACCTGAACCAAGTACAAGTTTAAAGTCTTCAGCAGCACCGCCTTCAAACTTCTCACCATCAACAGTACCTTCGAAGTCGAAAGTTACTTGCATGTCTTTCTTCGCCATACCTTTAGTTACAGCCCAAGTTTGACGTTGTTTTTGCAAGTTTTCGATCATGACATCAACGTCTTTGTCGTTGATTTCTGATGCTTTACGTTCAACTTCCAAGTCAGCAAAAGCTTTCACTTCTACTTCTGGATAAACTTCAACAGTCGCTTCAAAAACTAAAGCATCATCTTTGTTTTCAACTTTTTCAATGTTCGGCATACCGACCGCATTGATTTTTTCTTGTTGAATTGCTTCAAATACTGTGTCGCGAATGATGTCATTCACAACTTCTTGATAAATGCCCGCACCATATTCACGGCGAACAACGTTCAAAGGCACTTTACCTGGACGGAAGCCGTTGATCTTCACAGTTTTGGCAGTGCGTTGTAAGCGAGCTTCAAACTGCTCGTTAACACGGCTCGTCGGTACAGAAACATTTAAACGACGGGCAACGCCCGAAACCGCTTCAGTCGTTACTTGCATGGCTTCCTCGATATTAGTTAGTAATAACAATTTTTAAAGTGCCACATTATATGACAACTTTCTGGATATACAAAATCGGATGCTAAAAAAGCAAATATATTTCTTATTTTAACCAAAATCATAGTTTTCTTAAATGAATCTTAAAACAAACGTTATTTTTTGTTGTTAGTGATAAGTATTATCACTATACTTTGCATTCTTTTTGAACAATTGTTCTGTTTTTCTCGTCCAGCTTTGGAACTCTAGTTATGAGTAAATTTAATTTGAATCCCCTTTCATTTGCACTCCTTGGGGCAATGACCACATCCGCTTTCGCAGAAACGACGACAGCATCTGAAAATACCAACACACACCAACTTGCAACTATTGTGGTATCTGCCGCTGGATTTGAACAAGATATTAAAAATGCACCAGCAAGTATCACAGTCATTACTGCTCAAGATTTGAAAGATAAAAGAATTAATTCCATTGCAGATGCATTAATTGATGTAGAAGGCGTTGATATCAGCCCAACAGCAGGTAAAACAGGTGGTTTGAATATCCGTATTCGAGGAATGGATTCTGAATACACACTTGTATTAGTAGATGGTAGAAGACAAAACAGTACAGGCGACATTACGCCAAATGGTTTTGGTGAATCCAATAACAGTTTTATTCCCCCAATATCTGCAATTGAGCGAATCGAGGTAATTCGAGGGCCTGCTTCTACACTTTATGGTTCTGATGCTATGGGTGGCGTAGTCAATATTATTACTAAAAAAGTAACTGATGAATGGACAGGCTCAGTAACTTTAGAAGGCACAATTCTACCTAACTCATCTGATTTTGGTAATCAACGCTCTGTCGATGCATTTATTACGGGTCCACTTATAAAAAATCTACTAGGTTTACAATTAAGAGGCAGAAAGGCGGAGAGAGACCAATCCAATGTTGTTAGAAAGGATGATGAGTCAACTGATGAATCATTGAATATGGGAAATAACCCAACCAAATCCGATATTGAAACCATTGGTGCACGCTTAACTCTTACCCCGACAGATAACCATGATTTATCAGTGGAATACGAGCAAACACAGCAATGGTACGATAACAGCAAGGGACAACTGGGTACTTTAGGTGCCAATGGAGGCTATGCAGAGTCTCAAAAATATAATCGTGAAAAATATATTTTAGCGCATACATGGAGAAGCGATTTTGGTAATTTAGAATCCAGTATTAGTAATATTCAGACCGAAACTATTGGTCGTCTAATTCCTTCTCGCGCGCAAAACGGATCTAAAGCCATTACTCCAAGACTTCTAGAAAGTGAAGATACAACTTTTGATACCAAATTTACGACTGAACATTTCTCGGGTCATAAAATCACTCTAGGTGGCCAATGGTGGGAAGCTAATATCAAAGATGGTTTACGTGCCAATAAAGAAATCTCCTTTAAACAGCTAGGTCTTTTCGCTGAAGATACATGGTCAATCACAGATAGTCTGGCACTTACACTTGGTTTACGATACGACGACCATGATACCTTTGGAGACTTCTGGACTCCACGTGCTTATCTAGTCTGGAATGCGAATGACAACTGGACATTTAAAGGTGGATATAACGAGGGCTACAAAGCACCAAGACTTGAGCGTTTAACTGATGGTATCTATAACGTTGGTGGACAAGGCCGAACTCCTCTCTTTGGAAATCCAAATTTAAAACCTGAAAAAAGTAATAACTTCGAAATCGGAACATATTTTAGTAATGACTCTAATTTTGATGCCAATATGACGGCTTTTTATAGCCAAGTTAAAGACAAAATCGTAACTGGGGCAATTGAAAGAACTTGTGATGCTGCCAGTAGTGATGCTTTCGGAGGAAAAGTTGCCTGTGAAAACTTTATGGCAAGCGTTGGCACACCTTGGCTAATGGAAAATGGAGATACAGGTACTCGCTCATGGAACGTTACACGGCCAACCAATGCTGAAAAAGCTGAAATTTATGGAATAGAAACAGGATTTAACTGGGAGTTTGTACCTGATTGGAAATTTGGTATCAACTACACGTGGACAAACACAGAGATTAAAGATAAGAGCATTGGAAATCCACCACTTAACGATACGCCTGAACATATTGCAAATGCTTCACTTAAATGGCAGGCAGATGACAATATTCAACTTTGGGCTCGTGGTGAATACCGTAGTGAAAGGGCTCGCTACCTCAAAACTTATCAAAATATGAGCACTGCAGAAAAAAATGCTTACGATGCTTTAGGTGATTATAAAGAATATGCCTTATTACATGTAGGCTCTAATTTTAATATCACACCAAACTGGAACTTGGGCGTTGCGTTGTATAATGTTTTTGATAAGAATTTCAATGACTATGAGCGTGTTGGTACTAGCTATTATAACCGCTACAGCAATACCCAAGAAGGTCGTCGCGTTCAATTAAGTACAACTTTCTCTTTCTAAACACAATCTTTTCACTAGTCATTAGAAATCATCTAATGGCTAGTGAAACACTTATCCAAATTAAAAGTCAAACCTTAAAAAACAATCGTTTTTTTAGATTAAATAAAAAAATCAACAAATTAACAACATTATTGAACAATTAAGGATGAAAAATTATTTAAGTTTCCATTGTAATAATTAGAAACAATTGAAAAAAACAATCCAAAACAAATGAATATAGAAATGACAATGATTATCCTTTGCATAAATTTTTACACTGTTAGGCGTGCCCCATGTCTTTTATTAAATCACGGAAGAAACTCGTTTCTTCTGCAATTGCATCTTCACTCTCAGTAATTGCAGTACCAGCGATTGCACAAGATCAGGCAGTTCAGCTTCCAACAATTCATGCTCAAGCTGAAAAAGAACAAAGTCTAAAAGTAGATAAATCTGCAAATACTAAATTTGTTGCTCCTCTACTTGATACTCCAAAATCAGTTTCTGTGATTTCTAAACAACTGATTGAAGACACTCAGGTTACGACCTTAAGTGATGCATTACGTACTATTCCAGGTATTACACTCGGTGCAGGTGAAGGTGGTAACCCAAACGGTGACCGCCCATTTATTCGTGGTTATAACTCTGAAAGCTCAATGTATGTTGACGGTGTTCGTAGTTCAACATCTCAAAACCGCGAAATGTTTGCAGTTGAACAAGTAGAAGTAACCAAAGGTTCTGCGTCTGCCTTAGGTGGTGCAGGTACATCAGGCGGTAGCATCAACATGATTTCTAAAGTTGCTAAAAAAGGCGATGCTTTAGAAGGTTCGATTTCTGGTGGTACAGACAACTATGCCCGAATTACTTTAGACGGGAATAAAGATTTTGGTAATGGTGTTGCAGGCCGTGTTGTGGTCATGGGCCACCAAAATGAAAAAGCTGGGCAACATGAGGGTGCTGAATATAAGCGTGCAGGTATCGCACCAAGCATTAGCTTTGGTCTAGATACAGCGACACGTGGTACCTTAAGTTATTACTACTTAAAAACTAATGATGAACCAGATTCTGGTATTCCATATCAATATGATACGACCAAAAAAGCAACTGCTGGTAAACCTGTAGATGTTAAGCAAGGTATCTATTACGGTTGGAAAGATCGTGATTTCCAAAAACAAGAAAATCAGATCGGTACCATCAAGTTAGAACATGATTTAACCGAAAATTTAACCCTAAGTAATACAGCCGTCTATAGCAAATCTAAAAATGATTATTTATGGACTCAACCAGATGACAGCCAAGGCAATATTGTAAATGGTCAAGTTTGGCGCCGAGTCAATACCAATTTAACCAATACAGATACCTTTACAGATCAGTTGGCATTAACGGGTAAGTTCAATACAGGTTCACTTAAACATAGTTTCAATACGGGCGTTGAATATTCTAAGCAAGATTCAGATCGTGGAACCAATATTGTTACTGATCCAAACACTGCAAAAATTGGTGGTAGCGGTGCAAATAATGCTTGTTCGTTAAGCAGTTCCAATGGTTGGTGTACCGATCTAAACAACCCTCATGCAGGTGATGCATGGTTAGGTAATATCAAAGCAAATCCTAATGTCACAAATATCACCTCAAAAACGCAATCAGTGTATGTTCTAGACAATATCACCCTTACCCCACAATGGTTACTTGACCTCGGGGTACGTTGGGACAAATTTGAAACTGATATGAAGTACAACAAGGATTCAGGTTCAATCAAAGCTGGAACAAAGTACGATTCAAGTCATGATTTCTTCAATTATCAAGCTGGCCTTACATTCAAACCAGCTGAAAACGGTGCGATTTATATCAGCTATGCAACCTCTGCAAACCCTGTCGGTGTTGATGCGGGTGACGGTTCAGAAGGTATTAGCGTACCCGGCCGAAATACAACGGATGAACAGTCTCGTGCGATTAACAACCTAAAACCTGAAGAAGTTAAAACATATGAAATCGGCACTAAATGGAATTTATTGAATGATAAATTGAATTTAACTGCTGCTATTTTCCGTACTGAAAAAGAGAATACACGTGCCTTAGATACGGATGGTTTCACCAGAAACATTGGTGAAACACGTGTTGATGGTATTGAGCTTGGTGCGAATGGTTATATCACAGATAAATGGGCGGTATCGGCTGGTTATACCTATTTAGATAGTGAAATCGTAGATGCTGGCTTCGTTAAGGACAGCAGTGGTAAATATGTAGCAAGTCCAAATAATGGTAACCAAGTTCAAAACGTTGCGAAAAACTCAGCAACACTTTGGACAACCTATAAAGTTTTACCACAGCTGACTTTAGGCGCTGGTGCAGTAGCGATGGATAAAGTCTATGGTGATGCAGCGAATACCAAATGGGTTCCAGGCTATGTTCGTTACGATGCAATGGCTCGTTATAACGTTGATAAAAATGTTGACCTACAACTAAACATTAATAATTTATCGGATAAACGTTATTTCACGAAAGCCTATGCATCGCACTATGCAACTGAAGCGGAAGGACGCAGTGCAGTATTGTCTGTCAACTTCAAATACTAACCCTCAATAAAACCCATAGTTTAATTATGGATTTTATTGCAAAAATAGCCTCATAATGAGGCTATTTTTTATCATTCATTGTTTCCACAAAGGTAGCTATCGTGATCCACCATATTCCAAATGTATTAAGCAAAGAACAAGTTCAGTACTTTCGCGAAGAAATGGATAAAATCGAATGGACCAATGGAAAAGTTACGGCAGGCACTCTGTCTGCTACCGTGAAAAATAATCAGCAACTGCCTGAAGATCATCCTTTAACCCACCATCTCAGTAACATCATTTTAGAAGAACTGGGCAAACACCCCCTATTTCTCTCAGCCGCTTTACCACTGGATATTATCCCTCCGCTTTTCAATCGTTATGAAAATCAGGAATCTTTTGGATTCCATGTTGATAATTCAATCCGTCGAATTCGTGGCACGAAAGAACGCTTACGTACCGATTTATCTTGCACTTTGTTTTTATCAGAACCTGATGAATATGAAGGCGGTGAGTTGGTCATTGAAGATACTTACGGCTATCATGAAGCCAAATTACCTGCGGGCGATATGGTGCTCTACCCTTCATCTAGTCTGCATGAAGTGACTGCAATCAGCAGCGGGTGTCGAACGGCTTCATTCTTTTGGGTACAAAGCATGATCCGTAATGATGCTGAACGTAATATGTTATTTACACTGGATCAGACGATCCAAAATCTGCGTATGCAGCTTGGTGATACTCATCAAGAAGTGATTAAAATGACCAATCTTTATCACAACCTCATGCGAAAGTGGGCTGAGCTATAATTCGGATACTTTTCAAAGCTTAGAGATAAAAACAACTTTTTTATCTCTAATTGATAAAATTACGGGAAATTTTTCCCATTAAAATTTAAATAGTGCAAAAAACAGGGAAATATTTTCCATCCATTCCAATTAAAATGTTTTATAGACCTTTGCAGTCGTCTGTATTTTCGCCTAGACTGAATATCGTTAGATGGCTAATATAACTGCAAAATTAAATACCCAATATGAATGGTAGATGATGAAAACAAATCGCGGCTTTACCCACCCGTCTCATACAACACATCTCGCTGCACTTCTCCTGATGCTGCGCCTCGCGCGCGTATAAATTTTTCGCCTACATTTTTAGGCGCTCGATCCCCGAATTCGCTTTAAATTAATTCTTATAGACACCATATATATCTGTAGCACGTTGCCTTTTATTTGACTCAGCAACCATGCTACGACAAGGAGTTTTCTCATGATGTTGGCTGACCCAAGCAAAAAATACCGCCGTATGTATCAACGAGTGGATTTACCCGATCGTCAATGGCCGAATAATGAAATCAATCAAGCACCGATTTGGATGAGTACCGACCTTCGTGATGGGAACCAAGCGATTTTTGAACCGATGGATATGGATCAAAAATTAAAAATGTTCCACATGTTGGTTAAAATCGGCTTTAAGCACATCGAAATTGGCTTTCCATCAGCTTCTCAAATTGACTTCGATTTTACTCGTAAATTGATTGAAGAAAATTTGATTCCTGACGATGTGTATATCGAAGTGTTGGTGCAAGCACGTGATCATTTGATTGAACGCACCTTTGAAGCGTTGGTTAATGCAAAGCGTGCCATTGTGCATATCTATAATTCAAACTCTCCAACCTTCCGTCAGAAAGTCTTAAACGTCGATGCCAATGGTTCAAAGCAACTTGCCATTAACGCAGCAACAAAAGTCAAAGAATATGCGGCGCAATATCCTGCTACAGACTGGATTTTCCAGTACAGCCCAGAATGTTTCTCTGCAACTGAATTAGAAGTTGCCAAAGATGTCTGTGATGCTGTGACTGAAATTTGGGAAGCTTCACCAACCAATAAAGTCATCTTGAACTTACCTGCAACAGTTGAAGTGTCTACACCGAATGTCTATGCCGATCAAATCGAATGGATGCACCGTAACTTGGCGCGTCGTGATGGCGTGATTATCTCTGTTCACTGTCACAATGACCGTGGTTGTGGTATCGCAGCCTCTGAATTGGCGATTATGGCGGGTGCTGACCGTGTAGAAGGTTGTGTATTTGGTAATGGTGAACGTACTGGTAATGTGGACGTTGCTGCGATTGCCTTGAACATGTATACCCAAGGCGTTGCACCAAACTTAGACTTCTCAAATATCAATGAAATCATTGCAACAGTTGAAGAATGTACAGGTTTACCAGTGCATCCTCGTCATCCATATGCAGGTGATTTAGTCTTTACCGCGTTCTCTGGTTCACACCAAGATGCGATTAAAAAAGGCTTCGAATTCCAGAAAAACGAAGACATCTGGGATATGCCATATTTACCAATCGATCCAAAAGACTTGGGCCGTGACTACGATGCGGTGATTCGCGTCAACAGCCAATCAGGTAAAGGCGGTATCGCCTACTTGTTGGAATCGAATTATAACGTTGCTTTACCACGTCGTGTCCAAATCGAATTCAGTCAGATCGTACAGCAGCATACCGATGAAAATGGCACAGAAATCAGTGCACATGAAATCTGGACTTTATTCGAAAATACCTATGTCGATGTGAAGAACAGCCATTATCAAACCAAACATTATCAATTGTCGGATATCAATGGTACACAAATCATTGAATTAGACGTTGAAATTGACGGTGAAATTCAACGTCTCCGCGGAGAAGGAAATGGCCCGATCTCAGCTATGTTGAATGCCTTACAGTTACCAATTGATGTGGTGAACTATGAAGAGCGCAGTATCAGTTCAGGTGCCAATGCCAAAGCACTTGCCTTGATTGAGCTTCAAGTGAAAGGCACAGGTAAGAGCGCATTTGGTGCGGGTGTACATGACAACATCGTGACTTCATCAATCGAAGCCATTATTGCATGTACCAATCGTTTAATTGAACAAGGTGTATTAACCACCGATCAAGTGGCTGCTGCAGCCGTTTAGATAGGTGAAATATCACATAATCGTCAGTAAAGCTGAGTTGTAATATCAGAAAAAATGACTTTTGAAAGGATACCTGAATTGGTATCCTTTTATTATTAATGATTTATTATAGGGCGAATCATTCCAGTGTCTTTTCCATCGGATTCAGTGGGTTTAGTCACACCACAAAAGTTTCAATTTGAACAACCCTTAGAACTTGAATGTGGCCGCGTATTGCCACGTTTCGATTTAATGGTTGAAACCTATGGAACCCTCAATGCAGATCAATCCAATGCCATTCTGATTTGCCATGCGCTGTCAGGACATCACCATGCTGCAGGCTATCATCATGAAGATGATAAGAAGGCAGGCTGGTGGGACAGCTGTATTGGCCCTGGAAAAGCGATTGATACCAATCACTTCTTTGTTGTTTCCTTAAATAATATCGGTGGATGCAGTGGTTCAACTGGCCCGACTTCACCCAATCCTGAAAATGAAAATCGCCCTTACGGTCCTGACTTCCCATTAGTCACAGTGCGTGACTGGGTCAAAACTCAAGCAATGCTGTCTGACCGTTTAGGCGTTAAAGTTTGGTATTCTGTGATTGGCGGCTCTCTGGGCGGCATGCAAGCTCTACAATGGTCTTTGGATTATCCAGACCGATTACAAAAATGCGCCATCATCGCTAGTGCACCCAAATTATCAGCCCAAAATATTGCCTTTAACGAAGTTGCACGCCAATCGATTCTATCTGATCCTGATTTCCATCATGGACGTTATCTAGAAAATGACAGTTATCCAAAACGTGGTTTGATTTTGGCGCGTATGGTGGGTCATATCACCTACTTGTCAGAAGAAGCCATGAAACAGAAATTTGGTCGCGATTTAAAATCGGGCAAATTTATGTATGGTTTTGATGTCGAATTCCAAGTGGAAAGCTATTTGCGTTACCAAGGCGAACAATTTAGCCGCAATTTCGATGCAAATACTTACTTGATTATGACCAAGGCCTTGGATTATTTTGACCCTTCGCGTGAATATGAACATTCTTTGACGAAGGCAATGAGTCAACCGAAGTGCCAATTTTTGGTGATTTCATTTACTACAGACTGGCGCTTTAGTCCAAGCCGTTCTCAAGAACTGGTGGATGCTTTGATTGATAATCATAAGCCTGTCAGCTACTTAGATATTGATGCTGAACAAGGTCATGACTCGTTCTTATTTCCTATTCCACTGTATGTAAAAACGCTACGCGCATTTTTAGGTGGAGAACAACAGTTGCAATCGACATCGCAGGAGCAGCACTAATGCGTATAGATCAACGACTCGCCGAAAAATGGATTAACCCGAACTCTAGCGTGCTAGACTTAGGCTGTGGTGATGGTGAATTGCTAGCTCATATGAGCAAACAGCACAATATTCGTGCCTATGGTCTAGAAATTGATCAAGAAAAGATTGCAATTGCCATCAGTCGGGGGTTAAATATTATCCAACAGGACTTAAACCTTGGTTTAAGTCGTTTTGCCGACCAGTCTTTTGACTCTGTGGTCATGGCACAAGCTTTGCAAGCTGTAGATGCACCCGATGTATTACTTCGTGATATGGTGCGTGTCGGCAAACAGGCCATTATTACTTTTCCAAACTTTGCGCATTGGAAGACACGTTCTTTTCTTGCCTTGAAAGGGAAAATGCCTGTTTCGGAAGCTTTACCCTATATGTGGTATAACACCCCGAATATTCATTTATGTACTTTCCGTGACTTTGAAGCCTTATGTGCTGAGAATCGGATTAAAATTATTAATCGACTTGCCGTTAATGGTGACCAACAAGGTAGTATGCTCAGTAAGCATATGCCGAACCTATTTGGTGAAGTCGCAATTTATCGAGTGAGCGCTCTATGAAAAAGACATTAATCAGCACATTTTTATTTGGTCTGATCAGTATACAAGCGCATGCTGACTATGTTGCTCAACCACAATCGGTTGCAACACAGGCAGCACGTTATTCAGTGATGGGTATCAATGAATTGCAAAGCGCGGCAAAATCTGGTCAAGCTGGGGCACAGTTTTACTTAGCAACCCGTTACCAGTTTGGTAAAGATGTTGCTAAAGATGAAAAACAAGCATTTTCTTTATTCAAAGCAGCAGCAGATCAAGGTTTATCTGCAGCACAATTGAATGTTGGTCGTATGTATGCCGATGGTATTGGTGTAAAGAAAGACGATGCTTTAGCGCGTAAATATTTCGAGAAAGCAGCAAGCAATGGTGACAACCGTGCCAGCTTCAATCTTGCGATGATGGAAGAGCAGAAGAAAAACTTTGTTGGTGCTTATCAGTGGTATGAGCTTTCAACCCGTGATGGTATGTTGGATACCAAAGTGATCAGTCTTTCTGAAGGTAAGAAAACAGCATTGGCTGCAAACTTAACTCAAGATCAGATTCGTACTGCACGTGACCGTGCTGATAAATGGATTCAAGCACAATAATCTTGTTTAGATCTATTGAGTGATATAAAAACCGACTTGTGAGAGTCGGTTTTTTATTGCTTTTATTCTAAATTGATTTAAATATAGTCCAATTTTCACTTTTACAAGAAGAACTTAAACTGTTATTTATATTACATTCTTCATTTTTTAGCGCTCATGTCTCAGATATTTGCTGAACTCACTCAAGATCAGCCACATCGTCCGATCTTGGAATATGCACTTCCGTATGTTGATTCGACCCTTCCTCGTGTTGCTATTGATTGTGGATGTGGTGCAGGTAATGAAGCCGCCTTCTTACTCAAGCATGATTATCTGGTTTACGCTTTTGACCCTTCTGAAGCAGCACAACAAGTGTGTCAGCATCGATTTAAAAATCATCCTAAATTCTTTTTCTCAAATCATATCTTTGAAGACTATTCATATCCGTCAGCCAGTATTATCGTTGCCCTATTCAGTCTGTTCTTTTGTGCCCCTAGCCAAATTGATCATGTACTCGCAAAGATGAAACATGCCTTGCCTCAAGGCGGCATTTTACTAATACAACTTTTAGGTCAAGATGACCCTTGGTTATTAAAACAGTCTCAGACCATGCAAGGATTTAATCGCCAGCAAATTGAACAACTGTTCATTGAAGATTATGAAATTTTATTGAATCAAGAAACTAGAACAGAACATCCAAATGCTTACGGAAAAATGAAATTCTGGAATTTCCATACACTGATCTTGAAAAAAATTTAGCATGAAATTTTCTTTTACAGTTACGCCCTATTCAGATGGAATTTATACAGGTCTTAACATGCAAATCATTCCTTATGATTTGCAACGAAATCCAAATTGTGATCATTCAATTGTCATTGATGAAATCGCATTTTCTTTAGTCGAGCACTTATTTTTAGGGAGTGATAACCCTTGTTCACATTGGGGAAATACGTATCTTGATGCAGAAGAAATAGCACAAATTATTGCAAAACTTAATACCTATAAAATTTACTTAGAAGCTAAAAAATATTTACGCTATAACGATAATGTTCATCTTTTATTTAAACAAGAAACTAAACTTTTTAAGAAAAAATATCCGAGATACAAAACAGATGTGATCAAAATGTTGGATGATCTTATACGCTTCTTAACCAATCGATTAGAACAAGATGTTGATGGTTTCACTATTATTGGCGTTTAATCATAAAGACATACAACCGACTTAGACCACCAAATCGAGTACAATTCATTTTATTTAAAATATTGAGATTTTCAGCATGTCTACTCAACCATGGCTCAACCAAGGCAGTCTTGTCCTTGCAAGTAATAACAAAGGTAAAGTAGTCGAATTTGAACATCTGTTTCAACAACTTGATCTTCCTGTCGAGATTATTCCTCAAGGCAAACTCGATATTGAAGATGCGATAGAAGATGGTCTCAGCTTTGTTGAAAATGCCATTATCAAAGCACGTCATGCGTCTAAGCTTTCAGGTAAACCAGCACTTGCAGATGACTCGGGACTGTGTGTTCCTATTTTAGGCGGTGCACCTGGCATCTACTCGGCACGCTATGCAGGTGAACACGGTAATGATGCAGCCAATAACCAAAAATTACTGGCTGATCTTGCACCTTTGCGTAAAGACGGTGAAGCCATTGAAGGGATGTTTGTCTGCGTATTGGCGCTGGTCACACATGCAGAAGATCCACTGCCACAAATTTTCCAAGGCATCTGGAAAGGTGAGATTTTAGAAGCAGCACGTGGTGAAAATGGTTTTGGATATGACCCACTATTTTGGTTGCCTGAACTCAATGTTTCGAGTGCTGAACTGAGCAAAGCTGAGAAAAATAAGATCAGCCATCGCGGTCAAGCCATGCAGCTGTTTAAAGCCAGCTTGGTTTAAAACACAAAAATGCCCTCCTAGATGAGGGCATTTTTTATATGCAGCAATAGACCATAGACCACAATCACCAGACAGCTCACCATGGTTCCCGCAGCAATATAGCGAGCTGATATACCTGTACCTTGATAATGCGTTTCCAAAGCAACGATATTGGCAGCAGGCGGCAAACAAAATAAGAAAAACAGCAAAGGGAGTAATAATTCAATCTGCGGAATCGCAATAAAATAATAGGTCAATGTACAGATCACAACACCACACAAGAGCTTGAACATTAAAGTGCGAGTACTCAGCCACAAATCAGCCATATGTACACGGGTATGTCTCAGCCACATTCCCAAAATACACATGCCCGCAAAGCTCATCCCAAATTTGGCAATATCATACAGTCCTTCTACAACCCCATTACCCTGCAAATGATGAGCCCCCAATAACCATAGAATTAAGGCTGCAAACAAGGCCAAGACCGGTGGTGACTTAAGAACTTTATGCAGTGTTGCAACGTAATTAGTCGGCCCTTCTGAAACGGCAGCAACTGCCCAAATATTGCCAAACAGTGAACCCCCGATATATAGCGCGATCATAGCTCCACTGACCTGCTCTCCAAATAAGGCGATGGCAAATGGAAAACCTAACCAACCAATATTGCTATAACTCACACAGAGTGCTTGTAAGCGATCCTTTGAAAAGTAGAAAAAACCATAAAATAGAAGAATCGATGTAATGAAACTAAATCCCATCAGTGCAAAGCTACCTGCCTGATAAAACACCATGTTGTAGATGATCACCACAGGAATAAATAAGCGTGCCAATAATGAAGATAAGATTTTCTTCGCCTGTTCCGCGACTTTGAATTGAGCAAGCAACAATCCGAAAATAAAGGCACTGATGGGGAGAATAAAGGTCATGTCGATCTGTTTTTATCATGTCTTGATATGCTGCATATGCTAGCACTATTTACCATTGGGTAAATGCGTTGTCTTAAAACTGCAATATAAGTGTCACATCTTTGTCATGCCAAGCTGTTGAGATATATCCAAAGTTTTATAGGAATAGAATGATGGCTGGTTTATCAATTTGGCATGTACTGATTTTTGCAATTGTGGTGATTCTACTGTTCGGTACATCGAAGCTAAAAAACCTGGGTAAAGATGTTGGCGGTGCAGTCAAAGACTTCAAAAAATCAATGAAAGAAGAAGAAGCTGCGACACCTTTAAATGAACCTCGTACCATTGATGCTCAAGTTAAAAATACTGAAAGCTCAGTAAAAAGCTAAGCGAGCACGATTATGCTGAATTTGGGAATGACCGAGATCTTTTGCTTTGCCGTGATTGCATTGCTGGTGCTCGGTCCTGATAAATTGCCAGAAGCTGCACGATTCGTAGCCAAATGGTATGGAAAAATTAAAAAGTTTATCAACAACATTCAGAACGAAATTGATCGAGAATTACGCCTTTCTGAGTTCCGCGAAGAAATGCAAAAAGAAATTGATAAAATCACTGAACTTGAACGCAGGATGCAACAACAGTTAGACGCGCTTAAAAATACACAAACGCCTTCTGAAGTTGAAGAAGTAAAAACTGAGACGAAAGCCCCGATCATCTATACGCTTTTTTCTCAGCAAACGACCATTCCTTTCAGTCTTGAATATCAAAAGCAGTTACCTTTCAAACCTGAGCCGAAGCTACCGACTCAACAGTTTGATACAGAATTAAAGATTGCCGTATGAGCCAATTACCATCGACTTCAGTCACTACTGATGAACCCTTACAGCAAATGCCTGTGATGCAGCATTTGATTGTGCTGCGCCAATATCTATTTAAGATTGTTGGGGTAACGATTTTTCTTTTCTTCTGCTTATTGCCCTTTAGAAATACCACCTATCAATGGTTGTCTGAGCCATTAAGACAACAACTGCCTGCAACCTCCACCATGATTGCAACCGATGTCACTGCAACATTTATGGCACCGTTTAAGCTGAATCTATTTGTCGCCTTCATGTTGGCAATGCCGTATATCATTTATCAGATCTGGTCATTCATCAAACCAGCACTGTATGAAAAAGAGCGTCATTTGGCCATTCCGCTCTTATTAGGCAGTATTGTGCTGTTCTATTTAGGGGTGGCATTTGCTTATTTCATTACATTACCTGCGATTTTACACTTCTTTATTAGTGTTTCTCCGGAAACAGTTGCACCAATGACAGACATCAACAGCTATCTAAGCTTCTGTCTAAAATTATTCTTGGTGTTTGGGTTTACCTTCGAAATTCCAATTATTACTTTAGTTTTGATTTTAATTGGTGTAGTCAGCACCCAAAGTCTGGTTGAAAAGCGTCGTTTCATTGTTGTTGGCTGCTTTTTTGTGGCAATGTTTGTGACGCCACCTGATGCCTTGTCGATGATTATGCTGGCCGTTCCGATGTGGATGTTATTCGAACTAGGGTTATTCCTCGGAAAAATACTGGAAAAAAGAAAAGCCTCGGCTTAATTCAAATAGGTGAATAATCCCTGAAAATAGTTCAGGGATTATTTTTCTAATTCCATATTTATTAATTATTTACAAAATAAAAATTGTCTTTAAACTGCCTTCAAACTGTCAGAAAACTGTCATCTCCGCTTCATAGAATCGATCAGGATTTATTTACCATATATTACAGATACGGATTTACTATGACAGCCAATACTAATCAGCCAAGTCGTCGTGATATTTTAAAATGGTTCGCGGGTGTTCCGTTTTTACCACTAGGGGCAATGGGCACAGCAGCAGCTTTAACGGGTTGTAATGATGACAACGATAATAACGTTGTTACACCACCAGCAAAATTGGTTAAATTTAAAAATGCCAAATTTACGCCAATGGCGGCACCAACCACCACAGCAGAAATGGCCACCACTTCTGTTAAATCAAGTTTAACAGTGACTTGGGAAGACAATACCAGCACTGAATATAAATTAGGTTATCAAGAATTTTTCCGCACAGGTATGGAAGTTGACAATATCAACGGCGGCAAAATTATCGCAGGTAGCTATTACGACATTAATAACAAAGCGATCAGAGATACATCGGTTGCAGGTCAAGAACGTCAATTCTTCTCTGACTGTCCAGATGGCTCTTCAATGATTCATCTCAAAGATGCAAAAGTTGACGGTGTCAACAACCCAGTCTTCCATGTGGTTCAGTTCGAATACACCACACAAAACTTAGCCAAACAAAGTATGTATGGTCAGTTACCCTCTCCTATTGCCGTACTCACTTTAGACCAAGATCAAAAAACCGGACATCTTGCATTGAAAAAATACTTCAATGTCGACATGTCTAAAGTTCATGGCCTATGGATTACTTGTGGCGCCAGCCTTTCACCTTGGAATACGCACCTTTCAAGTGAAGAATATGAACCAGATGCCTTTGATCAAATCGGTAGTACCTTAGCAACATTAAGAGCCTACAGTAAAAATCTATATGGCAATGAAAATACAGCCAATGTCTATAACTATGGTCATTTACCAGAAATCATTCTGGATGGTAAAGGTCGTGGTACTGCAGTTAAGCACTACTGTTTAGGCCGTATTTCACATGAGCTAATTCAAGTCATGCCAGACAACCGTACCGTGATCATGGGCGATGACTATACCAACGGCGGCTTCTTTATGTTTGTTGCAGATAAGGAAAAAGATTTATCTGCAGGAACGCTATATGTTGCAAAGTACACTGCTGAGCTGAATGAAACCTCTACAGCGCCAATTAAATGGATCAAACTGGGTCATACCGACAGTAAAACCATTGAAGACTTGGTCAATGTTCGCGGCATTAAAGCTGAAAACATTATGGAGAGCTTAACCACGGCACCTGCAGACTTAACGGGTTATACGCAGATTGTCCTAGATAAGAAGACGCTTTGGATCAAGTTAAAAGAAGCCAATAACGGTTTCAGCAAAGCAGAAATCGAATTAGCTGCTGCCTTCCTCGAAACGCACCGTTATGCAGCCCTCAAAGGCGGTAGTATGGCCTTCACCAAGATGGAAGGAACCACCGTGAATATCAAGGACAAGGTGGCTTATTCTGCACTTGCCAATATTCAAGACTCGATGATTGAGGGTAAATCGAGCTGGGTTGCTGCACATAATGTCAAATTCAAGAATACATTGAAAGCAGGCGGTGTACTTGCGCATGACCTGAAAGGCAGCCAAGTTGACCACTTAAACAATGTGATCAATAGTGAATGGACACCTTACCAAAGCCATATGGTTCTGATGGGCAAAGATATTCCAGTAGATAGCTTGGGTAATACGGCTGATCCCAATAACATTGCCAGCCCAGACAACCTAAAATTCTCTGAAACTTTACGTACTTTGTTCATCGGTGAAGATAGTGGTAACCATACCAATAACTTCCTTTGGGCTTATAACGTTGAGACCAAGTCTTTAGACCGAATTCTGTCTACACCAGCAGGTGCAGAGTCGACTGGTCTACATGCAGTTGATTCGGTCAATGGCTGGACCTATATCATGAGCAATTTCCAACATGCGGGTGATAGCTCAAGCCTTCCTGCTGAATTAAAAGCAAAAGTATTAGCCAACTACAATGGTGGTTATAGTGCAAGTGTCGGCTATATCACCGCTGATCCAGTTGCACCATCAATTGAGAAAAAAGCTTAAATCTCAGCGCTATTAAAAAAACAAATGCCGACATCATGTCGGCATTTGTCTATCTAAATCAATCACAATCTAATCATTCGGCTAGCGCTGGTGTTGATGTAAAACGAATCGAATAGCAGGCTTATTTTATTCAAAGATTGAAATGGCAGCGGCCACAGAGCAGATCTATTTCTCTGATAAAAAAGCCCCTTTAAATAAGGAGCTCAATTCAGCCAATCCGGCTTTAGCAATTAATCACCAAAGTCTGAATAATCTTTGCTGCTGAATTTACTGTAGCTTTTCCAAGGTTCTGCAATATTGACCTGTTGGATATTGGCTTTCAGAATGTCATAGCGCAAACCATCTAGACTGCGTACTTCCACCCGTTTGGCAATATTATTGCGATTGTCCCATTCAATGCTCATTTTATTTTTCTTATTCTGGCTTTCATACCAAGTGCTGTTGCTGTCTTTTTTCTTAACGGTCATTCCCTTTAAACTTTTAGGATCAATCAAAAAATACACACAGTTCCAACAGTTGCTGAGTCCTAACATATCGACATCGGCATCTTGCAAATGTACAACGGTTTTATCTTCCATCAGCACCAAATTGAGTTTGGGCTGTTTTTTCTGATCAATAAAATAATGCTGGGCTGCTTCAGCTAAATCTAAATGTTTATGCCCACCCTTTTCATGTCCATGTTGGTGATGTTTAGGCAGTACACGTTCAATCCAAATATTCTGAGTATTACGATACATGCGCTCCTGAAACACACTGGTACGTGTCACTCCATCATTGCCAATGGTTTGGGTCTCACGGGTAATATTGGCACTTAATACTGGGGCTGCATGCAAAGACGTCATTCCCACGCTCAGTAATACCGCACTCATCACTAGACGCATGTTATTTCCTACATAAAAAAACCTCAGTCATAGTGACTGAGGTTGTTTGCAATATGATGAAAATCTTCAATAAAGCGTTTATTTAAATCCGAATGCTTCTTTTAACTTGCTAAATACCCATGCATTTTCACGTGTACCTTTAAATACTTGTGAACCCGCACCTTCAGCAAATAACAATACATCACCACCACCATGCGTTTCAGAACCAGGATTGCCCAGCTTTATCCCAACCTCTTGCAAGTAATCATCTGCTGCCGCTTCATTGTCAGTAATATCAATACGTGAGGTTGGACGTGGTCCGCCACCATTACCAAACACCAAGGTAGTTGAGGTTTTACCATTGACATCCAGATTCGGTGCATGCTTCTTGCCGTCAGCCAATACACGCGTGCGAGCATCAGTCGCTTTGGCTTCTTGATAGCTATAGCTCAAACCCAAAATACCCGGGTTGGTGGTTGTGGTTTTTCCAGTACGCGCGGTATAGCCATTAAAGGTCATGGTATGGTCGTGGTCAGCGGTCACCACAATCAGGGTATTCTTTAACTCAGGATCGGTTTTCTTGATTTTATCCAATGCCGTCTTAATTGCATTATCAAAAGCAATGGTGTCTTGCAATGCGCGTTTGGCATTGGTTCCATGCAGGGCATGGTCAATACGCCCGCCTTCCACCATCAAGAAAAAGCCTTTGCCTGCAGTATCTTGAGCTTGTAGTAAATCAATCGATTTTGCGGTCATTTCAGCCAAACTTGGTTGGTTTGGCGCTGTTCGTGCTCGGTCTAAATCGTATTCCAGATGTGAAGTGGCAGAATAAAGACCGATGTATTTTTTATTCAATGGTGCTGCGTCCATCTCTGCTTTGGTTGCACCTACGGTGTAGTTTTTAGCTTTTAATTCATTCAGTAAGTTACGCCCATCAACACGACCCTTTTTATTGTCAGTCGCATTATAAGGGGTGAAATGATTGCGCCCGCCACCCATCAATACATCAACGCCATCTAACAGTTTTGTATTATAACCTGCACCACCCGGAATCACCTGACGTGCAATCTCAAACTGTGCATTACGATTACATACATGAGAGAAGGTCGCAGCAGGTGTTGCGTGAGTCAATTCTGTGGTGGTAATCGCACCCACTTTTTTACCATTGGCTTTGGCCAATTCTAGAATCGTTTCTGCAGGGCTGCCCGCAGCCACACTCGAACCTGGGGTTGGGCAATTATTGATGGCATTAGATACTTTAGTACCATCTGGTGCTGTACCCGCACTTGGTT
Source organism: Acinetobacter sp. UBA991 (assembly GCF_002292065.1). Lineage (NCBI taxonomy): Bacteria > Pseudomonadati > Pseudomonadota > Gammaproteobacteria > Moraxellales > Moraxellaceae > Acinetobacter > Acinetobacter sp. UBA991. Next base: position 49,973 of record NZ_DBBF01000025.1, read on the forward strand.
CAACCGCGATCGTCCCAGGTGTCATCCCAATCACTTCATTACGGGTTTTCTTACCCGTCATATAAGCCGCCATTGATGGTGCGCTATCGGTGGTTTGACCATCTTCTGAATAGGTCTTGATACGTACAGTACGACGCAAGGTGTCCATGGTTAATTTGCCAGATTCACCATAGCCATAAATACGGCTTGCGGTCACTGTGGTTGGGCCCATGCCATCACCCAAGAAAAAAATGATATTCTTGGCTTCGCCCGCAGCTTGTGCACCAGTGCTTGCAGCAACTAATGCAACAGTTAAAGCAGATGCTTTCATACCAAACTGACCTAATTTAAATTGTTTTAACATCATCGTTCTCCAGTCTGTTGTTATTTATCTAGGCCAATGGCTTTGCGAACTAAGTTAAAGACTTCGATATTTTCGAGGCTGCCGTGGAAGTTATCTGACCCCACACCAATTGCACCCAGAAACACATCGGTACCACCATGGGTTTCACTATCCGCAAAACCAGTTTGCACCACAGCTTCTTGCTGGAAGTCATCGGAAGCGGTACCTGTACACCAACCTTCTTTATCAATATCCGTACCACGACTATCGGTAAATTTACCCGCTGGACCTACGGCTGGATTACAGCTGTCGTTATCGGTCAATACCCCACGCGCTTCGATACGGTCATTGTCTAAACGCTTTTTACCTGTACCAAAACCGATAATTGGATATGGGTTGCCATTCACATCAGTTGAGAAACCTGCCTTGTTATAGTTTTTGACTAAACCGAGCACACTGGTCTCTGCCCCTTTCACATATTTACCTGTACGTTTTGCATAGCCATTCAAGACCATGGTGTGATCATGGTCAGCGGTGACCACGATCAAGGTATTTTTGAGCTCAGGATCGGTTTTTTTAACTTTATCAATTGCAGCTTTAATCGCATTATCAAAAGCAACCGTATCTTGTAAGGCACGCTTGGCATTGGTGTCATGCAGGGCATGGTCAATACGGCCCCCCTCAACCATCAAGAAGAAGCTTTTGTTTTTTGCTTGTAAGACATCAATCGCCTTGGTGGTCATATCGGCAAGACTTGGCTCATCAATTTTCTTATTGGTACGATCCAAGTCATAGTTCATATGGCTGGCATTGAATAAGCCCAATAATTTCTTGGTTTTGCTTGGATCAATTTTGGTTAAATCACTTCCGCTTGAAACAAAGCTATAGCCCTGATCTTGCATTTCTTTGACCAGATCACGACCATCTGCCCGTTTACCACCCGATACCGTCGTTGGTTTAAACTGGCGCAAGCCACCACCCAAGACCACATCCACACCATCGTTTAATTTAGTGTTATACGCACCCCATCCTGTTCCCTTACCTGCTGGAACCAATTGTGCTGCAATATCGTTCTCAGCATCACGATGGCACACATGCGCATAGGTCGTAGCAGGTGTTGCATGGGTAATACGGGTTGTGGTGACAAGCCCAGTGCCCATGCCTTGCGCTTTAGCAAGTTCAAGCAATGTTTCTGCTGGTTTCTTGCCTTTATTGGCTGCAACATCGTCACAGGTACTGGTACCATCTGCTTTCGGTGGGGATGCGATGGTGCCTGTCTGCATGGAAATGACTTCATTATTCATTTTCACGCCTGTCATATAGGCTGCCATAGATGGCGCACTGTCTGTCACTTGACCATCTTCTGAAAAGGTACGGACAAATGCAGTTTCTGGCAGCGTATCAATGGTCAAATCGCCATCCTCGCCAACAGAGTAAATACGCGATGCGGTTAAGGTGGTAATCCCCATCCCATCGCCCAAGAAGAAAATTACATTTTTTGCAGTTGGTGTTTTTGGTACTTCAGTTTTTTCATTGTTATCACTATCGTTACAAGCAGTCATTCCAGCTGACAAAACTGCCATTAAACTGACCGCCAATAGCTTTTTGGAAAAGCCCGTCTTTGATAAGAACATAGAATATCCCCAGATGTATTGTTTGGACGTAACTTGATTGGCTACACCATAACAATGCTGGGTGACCCTTTTATGTCACCTTGATGACAGTATTATTTCATCTTGTTGTTTTATATAGATAATTACGTTATAACATATCAAGTTAAAAATTCAAGTCGACATGCAGGTCAACTACTCGTCCCTGTTGCTCTCCTTGTTGAGATTTCTCCAACCAGTGCCATTCAGTGTCCGTTAATCTTAAGAAATTAGAACATCGTGTCCCATAAATTGGACTTTGAATAAAGGTGGATGACAATAAGGCTTCCATCTCTGGATTGATTCCCGTATCGGGTAACAGATTGGCGATGACTTTACGCTCATCTTCCAAAATATCCCAAGCGGCAGCATCGATTGCGGATTCAGCAATTTGTGCTTGTTGCAACATCGGTAAAAATTCTTGAGTAAAGCGTTTACGCAAATGTCTGTTTTTTTCCCAATCTTCTGACATGAGTCCATTGGACACCACATACACGCCATTGGCAAGCACTTGTGGGGCTTCACCTCGGTTACTCATATAAACGGCTTGCTCAGTATCTCCAACAAACAGATTAAAGCCCGCATACTCCTGTTGCTGTTGTTCCAATTGCCGAGCAAAACGAATCGGGGCTAAATCACTTTCCAAAAAAGATTGAATTAGATGCCCGCGAGAAGTCGTATAACTTTTTTGATCGCGGCCATTACGGAAATTGGTGACAATCGCCCAACGTCCTGATGCTGTCACGCCCATCCACGTCCCGCCAGACTGCAAGTCCTGTCCTGCCACAATGCTACTGTTTTGCCATGCATGCAAGGCAGCACTTGGTCGATGATAAAACTCATCCCGATTTGAAATTAAACACAGCGGCATTTCATCCAACACCTGCCATGCAAAAGCGACAATACACATAAGTCCTTTTTCTCCCACGTTTTGGGACATTGATCTTTCACATTGAATGTACAACATTTTTCACATCATTCCGCTACAATCTGCTCAAAATATAAAATTGAGGAGCAGCGATGCTGACCTATCCAAATATTGATCCAGTTGCGCTGAGCTTAGGACCAGTCAAAGTGCACTGGTACGGGCTGATGTATCTTCTGGCTTTTCTATGCGCATGGGGTTTAGCATCGTATCGTGCTAAACAACGTGATGGCTGGACAGGCGACATGGTGTCAGATCTGGTCTTCTACGGCGCGTTGGGTGTTGTGCTCGGTGGCCGTGTCGGCTATGTGTTGTTCTACGAATTTGGTAAATTTTTAGAAAATCCATTGTGGTTATTCCAAGTCTGGACTGGAGGCATGAGCTTCCACGGCGGCTTCCTCGGTGTGATGATTGCGATGCTGTTTTGGTGTAAAAAATACCAAAAAACATGGTTCCAGACCTTGGACTTTATTGCACCCTGCGTACCAACAGGCTTAATGTTTGGCCGCTTTGGTAACTTTATTGGCGGTGAACTATATGGCCGCCCAGTACAAGACCCAAGCTATCCATTTGGAATGATTTTCCCAACAGATCCACTCGGTTTGGTGCGCCATCCCTCACAAATCTATCAAGCACTGTGTGAAGGTTTGATCCTCTTTATCGTATTGTGGTGGTTTAGCTCTAAACCTCGTCCGCGTATGGCCGTTTCAGCTCTATTCCTTGTCGGCTATGGTATTGCTCGCTTCTTTATGGAATTCTTCCGCGAACCCGATGCAGACCAAGGCTACATTTTATTTGGCTGGATGACCAAAGGCCAGATTCTCAGCTTCCCAATGATTATTATTGGTCTGTGGATGATCTGGTACGCTTACCGTAAAAACATCTATGACTGGCAGTTAAAGAAATAATAAAAATGGGAGCGAATGCTCCCTTTTTTAGGCCAATAATTTAAGCTATTTATCAATCTTTCAAAAACAGCGTATATTGATTCTATTCCTTTCAGGAGAGAGTCGATGCAGCAACAACGTCAGCATCTCGCCCACTTTAAAGTGCATGAGCTGGTTCTTAGCCTCTCTCCCCTACAGTTCAATCCGCAACTGGTCTGCAAAATCGAAAAATCACTTGAACTCAGTTTCATCAACGACAATGAGCCGCATCAGGTATGTTTCGCCAACCAAAACACCGAATTACAAGATGCCTATAAACAGGTGTTTAGCGCAGTTGATCTACTCGATTATCTCTATGCAAGTTTAATCTCAGACCAGCAACGTGCAGAAAAAATACAACTACAGAATCCTGCCTTAGCTCCAATTCCCTATCCAACTGATAATCTTACTTTCTGGAGATTGGTCGCAACTGGGCGGAAATATCGACTTTCGCTGAGTTAAAATTTTCCGGCCAACGCTTTCACCACTTCACCTAAACGCTTGCCTTGTGCTTCACACAAGATTTTCTCATCTTGACTTAAGCTCTGATCATGACGTGGCCCACTAACATGACTGGCACCATACGGTGTTCCACCGTTTTTGGTATTGGACAAGGCTGGAATCGAATTAGGTAGTCCCATAATCAGCATGCCGTGATGAAACAACGGCGGTAACATCGTTAGCAATGTGCTTTCCTGCCCACCATGCATCGAACCAGAAGATGTAAACACACAAGCAGGCTTATGATGCAAAGCACCATTCAGCCATAGGCTAGTGGTTTGATCCCAAAAGTATTTCATCTCACTGGCCATATTGCCGAAACGCGTTGGCGAACCCAAGGCCAAACCCGAACAATGGCTAAGATCTTCTAAAGTGCAATAAATGTCGCCATCTGCTGGAATACTCGGTGCCGCTTCAGTCACAACGGTGGCTAAATTCGGCACGGTACGAATGCGTGCCGTCACCCCTGCAGCTTCAATTCCATCGGCAATCAGATGCGCCATTTGCTTGGTTGAACCATATTTACTGTAATAAAGAACAAGAACGTAAGGTTGCATCACTTTCAAGAATTTTGTTAAAAAGGACACTATACGACATTTTTTACTTTTTGAGCTGTAGTAAATCCTGTGATTAGACAGGATTTTTATTAAAAATAACTAGGATAGAACCCATGATCTTAAATCGTTATCTAAAAAAACTGCCTTTTTTAGAGGAAACATGGTTTCAATTTATTGTATTTGTGTTACGACGTTTTGAAGCCGATCGCTGTCGGGAACAAGCAGGAGGTTTAACCTATACCACCCTGTTTGCAGTCGTGCCGATGCTGACGGTTTTTTTAGTGATTATCTCCTCGATTAAAGCACTTGAACCTGCCAGACAACAACTACAACAGCTGATCTATAGTAACTTTCTACCGAAAAGTACCATTGCCATTGATAAGGCATTAAGTGCTTTTACCGAGAAATCCAGTAACCTGACCATTATTGGTGTGCTGTTCCTGTTTGTCACCACCGTGCTGATGCTGACCTCGATTGAAAATGTATTTAACCGGATTTGGCGCGTTAAGGAGACTCGAACGGGCTTGGTCGGTTTTATGCGTTACTGGACCATTATTTCATTGGGACCCATTATTTTGGGCAGTGCCTTTGTCCTGTCTTCGACCGTCGCATCAATCAATGTACTCAGTAATAACTTTGCGGGTTATCAACTCGATGGTGCTTTTATTCTGTGGTTGATTTCATTTTTATTAACCATTGTCGGTTTCTTTATTTTATATTGGACCATTCCCAATCGAACTGTGCCTGTTTTTTCTGCCTTCATCGCAGCTTGCTTTAGTGCGACAGTCTTTGAGGTTTTAAAACGCTTTTTTGGTTGGGTGATGAGCAACTTCACCAGTTATGAAATCGTGTATGGTGCCTTTGCAGCGGTCCCAATTTTCCTGCTGTGGATATATTTGTCTTGGAACATTATCTTATTGGGTGTCGAAATCAGTTATGCACTCACCGCCTTCCATTCAGGTAAAGAACAAAAGCGTCATCCAATATTAATGATGTTGGATATTCTGGAATTATTTTATAAAAAACAGCAAATCGGACAGAGTGTCAGTGAAAAAGAGTTGTTAAATATTATTGGTCGAGGTGAACTCGGTCGCTTACCGTCTTTTATCTTGCAACTGGAAGCCCAAAACCTGATTATGCGCACGGATAAAGACGAATATGTGTTGGTCCGTAATTTGGCGCAAGTGGATTTCTGGAGTTTCTTCACCGCTCTACCTTATCCACTCCCGTTACGTCCCGATGTTGAGCATATTCATCAGGATGATGAATGGATAGAACGACTCGGCCCTTCTTTGGTTGAAAGTAATGATTATTTAGCAGCCAAGCTTTCCATTCCACTGTCCACTCTGTTTGAACAGAAGTAACTAAAAGACCTCTTTCGAGGTCTTTTTTATTTCCTTAACCAGCCCTGTAAACTCACCACTACAATGCCAAGCAAGACCAACGCAGAACCAATCACAAAGTTCAGCTCAATTTTTTCGCCCAATAACCACACACCAAATGCCATCCCGAATAAAGGTGTCAGGAAGGAAAAGACGCCAAGGCGGGAAGCTAAATAATTACGTAGCAACCAAAACCATGCCAAGAAACTGGCGAAAGAAACCACCAAGGTATGAAAAGCTAAACTGCCCATCACCAATGGGGTGAAATGAATCGTGCCTTGCCCAAGAACCAGAGCCGCGCCAAACAACAGCACAAAACTACCCGCCAATTGATAAAACAAGGTTTGTGTTACGGCAGCTTGCGCAAGCGAAGATAAACGTACGGTAATCGTGGTCGCTGCCCAAGCAATACTGCCTGCCAAAGCGAGCAAATCACCCCACAACATCTGTCGATCCGCAATCGATCCACCTGAATTAGCACGTAAGAACGTCACTACGATCCCTAAAAAGGCAATCCCAATACCTGTCCATTGCAACAGACTGAGACGCTCTGAAGGAAGTTTCCAGTGTAAGCCCAAGGCGACAAAAATCGGTGCGGTATACAGCAGCACCACGGCATGTGAAGCCGAGGTTAGCTGTAAAGCTTGTGCCAATAAAAAAAATTCTAAAGAAAATAGAAAAGCGACCAGTGCACCTGCTTTTAAATTCTGGCGATTGAAAAGTTGACTGGTTTTATCGAGGTAAAGTAAGGGTAAAAGCAGTATGGCGGCAAGGCCCGAACGCAGCGCGATTTGCATTAAGGGCGAAATATCAGGAGCTGCCATTTTTAAAATGACTTGTTGTAGTCCCCAGATCATACACAGTACGATCATCAGACCCGATGCCGTTGCATCTAATGCTTTACGCTCATCCATTGCGCGCTCCTGATTTTATGGTTTGAGCACCAATATAAGACTGTCGTATTTTCATGATATAGTGAAAATACGACAATAGATGCGTATTTTCAGGCAATTCTCATGTTATGAAAAAATCAGCACAACGGATTCAAGATTTTCAGCCAATCTCGACCTACAATGAAATTCCTGCGCCATTATGGCTACAGATTCGGGACGCACCTGCAGAGACGTTTTACCCACAACACGCACACGCTTGGGGAGAATTTATCTATGCTTTTGATGGTGTGTTAGAAGTCAATATTGAGCAAATTCATTACTTAACCCCACCACCTTATGGGATTTGGCTACCACCGCATTTACAACACAGTGGCATCAATCGTAATGAGGTCACGCATTGCACCTTGTACGTGCATGAATCACTCTGTCAAAACATGCCTCAGCAGGCAGGTATCTTATTGTCTGCACCCTTGGTTTCTGCACTGCTCGAACATATCCGCAAACATCCCTTTTCTGAACAAGATCCAGAATATTTACGCTTACTTCAAGTTTTGCTCGATTCACTAACTCATGCGGAGTTGGTTGGTAGTTATTTACCTACAACACAACATCCCGCGCTGGCTAAAATATTGACCCATTTACATGAATTCCCAACGGATAACAGTACCTTGGAGCAGCTTGCACAGATGATCAATATGACTGAACGTACCCTTGCCCGTTATAGCCAAAAAGAATTGGGAATGTCTCTACATGAATGGCGGCAACGTTTAAAAGTGATGAAAGCGATGTCGATGTTAAATCAGGGCAAGACCATTGAGACGATTGCTTTGGACTTAGGTTATGCCAGTTCCTCGGCTTTTATTTATATGTTTAAACGCTGGATGCATTTCACCCCAGACCAGTTTCGTAAACTTTATCAAGGGCGCTAAACCTTTCGTTAGCTCACTCAACTAGACGGACAGCTAAAAAGAAAATCACTTTTTTCAGGCATAAAAAAATGGCGCTGATATCAATTACAGCGCCACCCTTTTATTTCAACTCAGGCTTTTACAAAAGTATCCCAGTCATACTCGCCAGACTGGGTGATCAATTTCATGGTCAATTGATCATTGGCACGTAATGCGCCAACACCAGCAGGCGTACCCGTCATAATGACATCACCAACTTCCAGACTAAACGATTTGTTAATCTCAACAAGTAGAGTCCCTATATCAAAGATCATATCTTTGGTAAAACCGTGCTGACGGTCTACGCCATTGATATTCAAAATCAGCTCTAGCTCTTGCAAGTCACCAATTTCATCTGCTTCAATCCAGTCCGCCAAAATACAGGCGCCATCAAAGGCTTTGGCACGTTCCCACGGTTCGCCCTTGGATTTTAAATCGCTCTGTAAATCACGCAGGGTCAAATCCAGACCTAAAGTGATTGCACCAATGGCTTCTAGGGCTTTGGCTGGATCGGTTTCTTGCGATAAAGGATGTGCAATTTGCAAGCAAATTTCGCATTCATAGTGACACTCACCCAGTTCTTGATTCCAGCTTACACCTTGCGTCAAAGAACCAAGACTGCTTGGTGGCTTAATAAAGAGCAAGGCACGCTCAGGAATGGCATTACCTAATTCCTTGGCATGTTCGGCATAATTTCGACCGACACACACAATTTTTGAAGGACGTGTACTCATGAAAACTCCTTGTTCTTTCAACCGTCGATAAAATTACTTCTTGAAACTATTTTCGAATTTTGTTTGCTCTGCTGAATCGCTAAATGCGCGTTTAGGTACGATCACCACAGTGTGACTTTTTAGCTCTAACATATAAGTCAGCTTGCCAATTGCAAAAGATTGTACTTCTGAATACTGCGCTGTTTGTCTTTTACCTGCAGCATATAGTTCAAAGTGATCTTGATAAAGGTCAATCCCCTGTTCACTTTTACCAAACTGATAGCGTACAAATTGGCGCTTAAACAACATTGGTAACAACCAATAGCGCATAACGGCTTGCATCACCAGAAAAAAAGCGCCCAGTGCAACGTAATAACGTCCAACACCAGAAAAACCTAAATAGATTCCCCACAAAATAATCGCAATACTGATCACCGGGGTTAAAAAGCGGCTAAAGGTTTTTTTGCCAAAAGTGACCAAAGCAAAACCATCTTGTGATTCTTCTAAATTCAAATAATAGCGCACCGATACACTTGGACGTTGTTCAGACATTTTTAATTTCTAACATTTGAAAAAAAACTGACCTATTAGAACATAAATGATTTAATGGGAAATCACATTTATCGCGATTTAATACAAAATTTAAATGTGATGTTTTTTCTCTTTTGGGCACGCCCTTTTATATCAATTTAATTTTATCGATGAATTTAACAGTATGAAAATGATGAAGATGCCACAACAGTTTAGATCTTTGCTGTTTCTTTTAGGTCTTTTGATCACACTCAGTGCCTGTAGCCAACAATCCTTTCTCGAAAAGATTGTACCGCCACAAGAAAAGGCTTTTGCTGAAGATATGTTTAATCAACTCGGCAACAAAAACTATGCAGCCATTGAGAAATATCTCAGCCCAGAACTGCAAGATGAATCGACCCATAGCACTTTGATCCAAATGGCTGGCTTATTTCCTGCTGAGCCCGTTAAAAATATTAAGTTAATTGCAGCCAATAAAAGCTTATTTAAAGATGTTGTCACTTATCAATTAAGCTTTGAATATGAATTTGCGGATCATTGGCTGATAAATAAAATCGTACTCAGTAAACAGGCAGATCAAATCCGTATTATTGGCATTCATGTTGAACCGATTGACCATTCTGTCCAAGCCATGCATGGCTTTACATTTGCAGGAAAAAGTCTACTGCATTATGTCGTGTTTATCCTTGCCATTACGATTCCGCTGTTTTGTATATATGCCTTTATCCTATGCATCAGAACCCCCATGCAAAAACGGAAATGGGTGTGGTTAATTTTTATTTGCTTTGGCTTTATGCAATTTTCACTGAATTGGAGCGATGGCAGTTACGCTTTTCAAATGCTGAGCTTCCTCGTCTTAGGTGCGGGTTACTTCCAGCAAACGGTCTATAGTCCAATTATCTTGCAAATTGCATTGCCACTGGGTGCCATCTTGTTTGTTTATCGCCGTAAAAGCTTAATGGCAGAACAATAAACTTTTCCTAGCCCCGCTCCAGACATCCACTTGAGCGGGTTTTACACAATACGACTATTTTTCATGCATAAAAAAAATTATTAATAAGCAGTATTGATCGCTCAAGTCAGGAGATCAAGTCATTGGATGAAATCACGGATAAAAATCAAAGGAATGTGATGGCTTATTTAAATCGTTTAATCTTGCCCTGTATTTTATTGGGGCTTACACAAACATGTTTTGCACAAATCCTACCATGGACAGACAATATCCCGAGTGCCCTACAACCTTTTCAAAACAGCCCGCAGCTCTTGGCCAGTTATACCCAAAACAATATTTTTATTTACGGTCACCCTGCGACAAAAACAGCGGTACCCACACTAAAAAACAATCCTCAACCCAATGTCAGTTTTAATTCAGCCGCGATCATTGTTCCCGTAAATGCGCAACAAGTGGCCAAAACACTGACCGATTTCAACCACTATGTTGGATTATTCCCAACACTCAAATCGGCGAAGACATTAGAGCAATCAGGCAATACGGTACAAATGAAATATCGGGTCTCGATTCCAACTCCAATTCCCGTACTCAACTTTAATGAAGACGTCACCCTACAACATCAGATCAAACCCAATAGCATTGCCAGTTTGGTGATTGATGCACCGATTCCCTACGGTGTCGGTAAATTTGAATGGTTTGCACTGGACGAGAACCGCACCTTAATCACCTTGACTCAATGGGGTGATTTGAATCAACCCAAAGGATTTATTTTTAAGAAAATTCTCAATGCGATTCCTGAGGTCAAACTTGGGATTCCAAGTAGTAGTAATGCATTTATTTTAGAGTCCTTAAGAGCCCGTTTTATTCAAGCCAATCTTAAGCCACTCAATGCAGGACAAATGCCGAATCCGCAGTTGAATGCAGCTCAACTCAATAAAATCACACAACTGATTCAATCTGCTCAGCAACCTGTCAGTATCCTGCATGCACCGACCACTATGCTGTATACCCATGGCCGAGAATCCATGCGTTTTACCACCACCTATCAATTTTATAAACAACCGACTCAACCCTTACAAAAATGGCTAAGTCCATTGGCCTACCAAGAGTTATTTCCTCGACAAATTAAAAAAGTGGTGACCACCCCCATCCAGAATCAGGCACAAGATGCAGATATTCAAGTCAATGTTGGCCTTGGAGTCATCAATATACCGTTCGCATTTAAATTACGTTTTAATTATCCGCAGACAGATGAAAATAATTTTTATGCCAATGGCGGTGACCTACGTTTTATTAGAGGAAAAATGCAGTTGAGTTCACTTAATCAAGGAACCTTATTGAGCATGACCAGCGCAATGAAAATCGATGAGAAGGCCCCATTCTTATTAAGAGCCATGCGCAGCCTGCCTTATCATGATGTACTTCCTGCGGTGGGTGGCAATGCCGTATTTGTACAAAAAATTAAAGCAAAAACATAAGACACAAAAAAACCGCAATTAAGCGGTTTATTTATTCAAATTGGTGCGCTCAGAGAGATTCGAACTCCCGACCCCTTAGTTCGTAGCCAAGTGCTCTATCCAGCTGAGCTATGAGCGCATATTTGATGGAGCGCATTATACGCACTTCCCCCAAAATGATAAGCCTTTTTTCACAAAATTGCACTTAACTGGCTATAGATTCAGCATTTTGCCACTATTTGAGCAAAACAGCGTCAACTCCTCATTGAAATGGGTGTAAATCTCGCGGTTATCGATACCTGACTTAAACGTTGATTGATTTCAGATGCCCAGTTCTCTCCAAGTGAATGATTACACTTTAAATAACTCATATTTCAGCGATCTTATATTTCCATCGATTCTATAATTTGAATAAAGAATTAAAAAAAATCGCATTCCAAATTAGAACGATAAGCCAGTGATCACTAGGAAATACATCTCTTTGTTTTATCATGTTTTTATAGTCATTTAAAAATATGATACAAAGCACAATATTGACTTTAAATAAACAACCAATAAATACTTATAAATACATTATGAGACAGGAGTCACATAATTATTAAGCTTTAATAAAACAAAATTCCAATAATTATAGGTATATCGACATGTTATTTAAAAATATTTTATCACCAATTACGGGTATTCTTTCTCATTCGAGTAGTAATAGCCAAGCAGCAGTACCGACTGCTGTAAATACGGTATCAACCACAAACCATGTTGTGGTCGAGAGTACTAATATCACCAACAACAATAATGGCTCAAATAATGGTTTATTCAGTGCAATAACAGGAAATGGCAATCAAAATTATGGTGTCGGTGTTGGCAATGGCCAAGATCTTAACGTCCCTCTTCCTTTCACTACAGCTTTTCATGCATTAGGAAACTCTTTTCCTTGGCTTGGAGGTTCGTCACCCATTAGCTCAATCAATACGGCCACAACAACATCTTCGACTCACATCCAAGACAATGACAGCATCAACAATAGTAATACGGGTACTGCTGCAGGTAATGGTAGCAATGGCGGTTTATTAAGTGGTGTTGCCGCAGGCAATGGCGATCATAACTATGGGATTGGTAATGGCAATGGAGATGATGCAAATCTCACCACACCAGTTACGGTGCCTTTTGATGCCTTAGGTAACTCAATCGGTACATTGGGTGGTGGTGCTGTCTACTCTGTCAATAGCACACCAACCAGTTCAACTACCCTCATTCAAGATAATGACAGCACCAATAATAGCAACACAGGTACTGGAGCTGCGGGTAATGGCAATGCAGGTGGTCTACTCAATGGTGTTGCAGCCGGCAATGGAGAGCATAATTACGGTATTGGCAATGGTAATGGCGACGATGTCAGTATCACTGTGCCATGGACCACACCTGTTCAAGCGGCTGGTAATGCAATTATTGGTTTAGGCGGTGCTGATGTTAACACTATAAATACAGCAGCAACGACATCGACTACACAAATTCAAGACAACGACGCCGTTAACAATAGCAACAATGGCACTGCTGCTGCAGGCAATGGCAGTGATGGTGGATGGCTCAATGGGATTGGTTCAGGAAATGGTGAACAAAACTATGGCATCGGCAATGGCAACGGTGATGATGCCAGTATCACTACCCCTGTGACAGCCCCCTTCCAAGCCTTAGGCAACTCAGTTGTGGGCATCGGTGGTGGAGATGTAAACTCAATCAATACTGCTCCAACCTCGACCTCCAATGTCATTCAAGATAATGACAGCACCAATAATAGTAACAATGGAACAGGCGTTGGAGGTGCGGGTAATGGCCTCGGCGGCTTACTGAATGGTGTTAGCGCAGGAAATGACGAACACAATTACGGAATTGGCAATGGCAACGCTGATGACGCCAGTGTCACGGTTCCTTGGACAACGCCAGTACATGTACTTGGTAACTCAGTTGCGGGTTTAGGCGGTGGCGATGTTAGCTCCACCAATACCGCACCAACAACAACGTCAAATATTATTCAGGATAACGATACAACCAACAACAGTAATAATGGCACAGGTCTAGGTGATGTTGGCAATGGTGTCGGTGGTTGGGGCAATGGCCCTGCTGCAGGTAATGGCGAACAAAACTACGGCATCGGCAATGGTAACGGCGATGATGCCGATGTTACTGTTCCATGGACCACACCATTCAATGTATTAGGCAATTCAATTGGTGGAGGAAGTGATAATTCATCTAGCAACTCTGCGCCAACCACAACACTCAATCATGTTCAAGACAATGATACAACCGACAATAGCAATAGCGGAACGACTACGACTGGCAGTTCAGGTAACGGTATCGGTGGTTTGCTCAATGGGGTGAGTGCGGGCAATGGCGAACATAACTATGGCATCGGCAATGGCAACGGTGATGATGCCGATTGGACCTCACCTATAGTTACTCCAATCAATGCGATGGGTAACAATGTCTCTTGGTTTGGCAGTAATGATCCAACCCATACAGGCAATACATCTGTGAATAACGGCTCAACCAATACGACCAATATCGTCGAAGACAATGACCATATCGACCATAGTAATCATGGTACTGGAGTAGGCGGTGCAGGCAATGGCATTGGTGGTCTACTCAGTGGTATTGGTTCTGGTAATGGTGAACAAAACTACGGTATTGGCAATGGCAACGGTGATGATGTCGGTGTAACCACACCCATCACGATGCCAGTCAATGGCTTAGGAAATGAATTCAGCTTCTTGGGCGATGCCAATAACGCATCTCATAACAATGCTTCGACCACCACTACCAATATTGTGCGTGACAATGACAGTACGGACAATAGTAATAGTGGTACAGGTGTAGGCGGCAGCTCAGGTAATGGCATTGGCGGTCTGCTCAATGGCGTAGGGTCAGGCAACGGCGAACATAATTACGGCATTGGTAATGGCAACGGTGATGATGTCGGTGTGGTGATGCCGATTACAACGCCACTCAGTGGTTTAGGTAACTCCTTCTCCGTATTTGGGGACTCAACCACAAGTTCAGTCAACAACTCATCAACCACAGCTGTCAATCATTATGAAGATAATGACAGTACGGACAATAGTAATAGTGGCACAGGTCTACTCGGTGGTTCTGCTGGTAATGGCGTGGGTGGCTGGGCTAATGGTCCTGCTGCAGGTAATGGTGATCACAACTATGGTATTGGTAATGGCATCGGTAATGATTCCAGTGTGGTTGCACCGATTACAACCCCAATCAGTGGTTCAGGTAATGCCTTCTCAATTTTTGGGAATGCCACTTCAAATTCAGTCAATGATTCCTCAACCAAAACCACCAACATCTTCCAAGACAACGATAGTACCAATAATAGCAACAGCAGTACGGGCGTCGGCGGCACAGCAGGTAATGGTGTCGGGGGTGGTTTATTAAATGGAGTCGCTGCAGGTAATGGTGAACACAATTATGGTATAGGCAATGGGATTGCGGATGATGCCAGTGTTGTTGCACCGATTACGACACCAATCAATGCATCCGGAAATGCCTTCTCCATCTTTGGCAACGCCACTTCAAATTCAGTCAACAATTCATCTACAACCACTTCAAACTATTTCCAAGACAATGACACCATCAACAACAGTAATACTGGCGCTAATGGAACTGGTTCAGGTAATGCGGCCAGTGGTGGGCTATTAAATGGTATAGCCGCAGGTAATGGCGAACACAATTACGGTATTGGTAACGGGATTGCGGATGATGCCAGCGTAGTTATGCCAATCACGGTTCCTGTAAATGCATCTGGAAATGCCTTCTCCATCTTTGGCAATGCAACAGCAAACTCAACTAACAACTCATCCACCACAACCAACAACTATGTTCAAGACAATGACTCCACTGACAATAGTAATAGCGGTGGCAATGGTACAGGGGGTGCTGGTGGAGGCCTCCTTGGTCTTGGCGGTTTACTCAATGGCGTAGGTGCCGGTAATGGTGAACACAATTATGGTATAGGCAATGGGATTGGTGACAATGCCAGCATAGTAGCACCGATTGCAATTCCTATTAATTTATCTGGCAATGCAATTTCTTTATTTGGCAGCGCAACAGCAAACTCACACAATAATTCATCTACCACAACCAACAACTATGTTCAGGACAATGACACCACGAACAATGGCAATGGTACTGGCAATGGCTCTGGTGGCCTACTGGGTGGTGTTGGTTCTGGTAATGGCGACCATAATTTCGGTATCGGCAATGGTAACGGTGACGATGCAAGCATCGTGACACCCATTACGATTCCGATTAACTTCTCAGGCAATGCCATCTCAGTGCTTGATTTAAGTGGTCTAAATGGTGAAGGTGAGTTCAATCCATTGAGCCCTGTAACCAATCTTATTCATATTGTGGCAGGTGATGGTGAAGGTGCAACAGGCTTATTAGGAACTGTGACAGGTATTGTTGCTGGCGTCACAGGAGGAATTGGCGGCGATGAAGGTGGTCCTCTAGGCGCAATCACTGGCATCATCGGTGGTATTACTGGCGGTATTGGTGGCGGTGAAGGTGGCCCTCTTGGCGCGATCACTGGCATCATTGGTGGTATTACTGGCGGTGATCTTGGCAATAACCCTGTCACAGGTGTCATCCAAACAGGTATCGATGTGCTTCAAGGTGTTGAAAGCCTAAAAACCGATATCATCAATACAGGTATCACCACTATAGGTGGTGCAATCAGTGATGTTCTTCCTGGCGTTCATCCAGTCACAGACCTCACCAATTTAGGCACCCTTACCTTTGAAACTTCACGGGATACGGTAAACGGAACACTGGAAGCGATCTCTGATTTAGCGGGTGCGGATATTGATGGTGCTGCGAGTTCTCTCACAGGTGTACTTGGCACACTCGTGACCAATGGCTCAACTGCTTCTGGACTGGTTCAACATATTGCAGGTGATCTCACTGATGTTGGTGGCATTATCGGTGCCGTGACTGGTGGTATCGGTGGTGGTGAAGGTGATCCTTTAGGCTCAATCACAGACATCATTGGTAGCATCACGGGTGGTATCAGTGGCGATGGTATTCTTTCTGGTATTGCCCAACCGATCGACATGGTGATTGGCAGTGGTAGTTCGGCAATCAGTAATCTACAAGATAGTCTCGGCGATCTCGCGAGTGGCAATATTATGGAAGGTCTCAACAACCTTATCCATATTAACTATGACAATGGTGGTAGTAGTAACAGTCTAGATAGTCTGCTCACCATAATTACTGGCACACTTTCGACTTCTTCCGGCATTGCTGTCGGTGAACCAAATCCAAATGGGGGAAGCATTACCGATCTCATTTCAGTTTCCTCACCATTAACAAACCTAACCGATCACCTATTCGGCTCACTTCATCATTTTTAAAATACAGCAATACCAAGAAAAGTCACTCTAATCAGTGGCTTTTCTTTTGCAGCTTAATAAAGTTCGTCAGATTAAGATGAGAATATTCCAAAGAGACCACATTTGATTGGTAAGTTTTTTTAAATAACACGTCAATAACAGCATAAACAATACGATTTTAGATTTATTATAATTTTAAAAAAATTAATTAAGAAAAAATTTAAAATATTGATCTTTATTAATTAAATAAAACCGAAAAACACTGGAAATATTTTTTTGCAAACGAGTAACAAATTTTAAAACTTTCTTTCCAGCATCTTCTTCACAAGACATAGATTGCACTCAGATAACACTTTAATTATATGATAAATAAAACTTATCTCGCTATGATAAAAATCCCCTTACCCTTTCAAATAAAATACAAGTGTAAATTTAGTTAAAATTAACAACCAATAAATATATTAAAATTCAACATTTTAAATCCACATTTAACAATCATATTCAAGCCCGTTACAGATTGACAAAATAACTGCCACATATAACACTAAATATGATTAATGTGACTTTAATCACAAAAAAATCATAGCAATTTAATAATTACTCAAAACAACACAACTTTAAAAATATAGGTATCGTTATGCTTTTCAAAAGTCTTTTGTCACCCATTAAAAGTATTACTTCAAGCTTAGTTGATAGTAGTACACCTACATCACACGTTGGCGGTTCAATCCTTGCTCCTTTGTCCTTGTCTACAATTACAAATATCGTTTCAACAAATACCGTAACTCACACGGTAAGCAATCTTACAGGTGGAGCAGCCAACAATCCTATAAGTTCAATTACTAGCGTTCTGGGAAATGTAACAGGTAGTAGTAGCCCAATTTCTACAGTCACAAATATTTTAGGCGGTGTTACTGGCGGGGCAAGTGGTAATCCACTTGGTGCAGTAACAGGCATTCTTGGAGGAATTACAGGCGGAACCGAGGGTGGTCCGCTTGGTTCAGTCACAAGCATTATTGGTGGTATTACGGGTGGAACAAATGGTGGTCCACTTGGTGCAGTGACTGGAATCATTGGCGGTATTACCGGTGGAACTGAGGGCGGCCCACTTGGTACAGTCACAGGAATTATCGGTGGTATTACGGGTGGAGCAAATGGTGGTCCACTTGGTGCGGTAACTGGAATCATTGGCGGTATCACCGGTGGAACTGAGGGCGGCCCACTTGGTGCAGTCACGGGAATCATTGGCGGTATCACCGGTGGAGGTGAAGGCGGTCCACTTGGTGCAGTGACTGGAATCATTGGCGGCATCACTGGTGGTGACCTAGCGAACAACCCAGTCACAGGTATTGTTCAAAGTGGTATTGATGTCCTTCAAGGGCTTGAGAGTTTAAAAACCGATATCATCAATACAGGAATTAATACTGTTGCTGGCACGGTCATTAGTGCAGTGCATCAATCTGAACACCCAATTGGAGACCTAGCAAATCTGGGTACCCTCACTTTTGAAACTTCTCGCGATACGGTAAACGGTACACTAGAAACCGTCTCCCACCTTGCTGGTGCAGATATTGGCGGGGCAATTGGTTCTGCAACAGGTGTCATTGGTACACTGGTGAATAATGGGTCTACTGCATCAGGTCTGGTTCAACATATTATAGGGGATGTAACCAACATTGGTAGCACAGGTCCATTAGGTTCTATCACAGGCATCATCGGAGGGATTACTGGTGGTATCGGTGGTGGTGAAGGTGGCCCTCTTGGTGCGATTACTGGCATCATCGGCGGAATTACTGGCGGTATTGGCGGTGGTGAAGGCGGTCCTCTTGGCGCAATCACGGGCATCATCGGTGGGATTACTGGTGGTGATCTTGGCAATAACCCTGTCACAGGTGTCATCCAAACAGGTATCGATGTGCTTCAAGGTGTTGAAAGCCTAAAAACAGATATTATCAACACAGGGATTACTACAGTAGGTGGCGCAATTAGCGGTGTCCTTCCGGGTGTCCATCCAGTCACAGATCTCACCAATTTAGGTACCCTCACCTTTGAAACTTCTCGTGATACAGTAAACGGTACTTTAGAAGCTATTTCTGATTTAGCAGGTGCGGATATTGGTGGTGCTGCGGGTTCACTGACTGGTGTAGTCGGTACATTAATTACCAACGGTTCAACTGCTTCTGGTCTGGTTCAGCATATTGCTGGTGACCTCACTGATGTTGGTGGCCTCATCGGCGGTGTGACTGGTGG
>NZ_DBBF01000016.1:0-53687 GCF_002292065.1 Acinetobacter sp. UBA991
TTTGTAATAATAAGTACTATCTTCAGCTACAGTCGTATCCACGTAGTACATAGTTTTTAAATTTGTAGCAATTGGGCTTGGCAAGTTTGCGTCTGCAACACCAATCATAGATGTATTTGAGCGAATAACGTCAAACGAGTCAAAATCGCCAAACTGCGCCCATTCCAATCTAATGCCAGCCATAACCTAACCTTTCAATCGACCATAAACATCTTCATTCTTCCAATACCCTTTTTCATCATGCCAATTAACGTATTCATCAAAAAAGTTTTGTTCTCCATAAGAGCGAATACGGTCCTGCACATAACCCATTAACCATTCCATAACATTGTCACAGTTACCATAACTACCACCTGTCATTTGTACTGCATACATTTGGAACTTGGGTAAATGAATCAATATATGCCAGTCGATTTTTTTAATATCACTGGCATATAAATCAGCTTTAAAACCTGCGACACCTACGGATTGCGTAGGCGGTTTAGATATTTCACTCATATTTATTCACCATTCAATTACTCTCTAATGCTTGGTGGTATTCATTTAAGATCAATAAAGTCCTCTTTCATGTCGAATATCTTGTTTGTGCCGTTATCCCACGTCACGATGATGTCACCGCCATTTGGGATGGCTGGTAAAGAATAGGCTTTATCAATAAATGCAATGAGATGATGATTTTTACAGCCTTGATAAATTAAAATTCCTGTTATGTCGTTTCCACAAATGCAAGGAAAGTAAATATCTTCAGCATCAAACACATAATTTTCAAATGACTTTTTTTTGAGTTCGACAGGTTCACTTGAAATATTTATTTTGGGTATTTCAGATAAAAATTTATTATCTTTATCTGGTGTAAAATAATTATTTACTAAGACAACGCAAATTCTATCGCTCTCTAGGTCAAGTATTTTTTTACTCACCAATGTTTTAACTTGATTAAATATAAAATTCATCGTCACCGTCCTCATTTACAGTGGCATGTAAGAAACTGCCTTACACTTTAAAAATTTTATTTGTACCGTTATCCCACGTCACGATGATGTCGCCGCCATTAGGCGTAATTGGCAACCCTGTCGCAGTGTCGATAAACGCAATCAAAGGGCTTGTACTCTCAGTCCCCGTATCCGCATAAATCACGATTGCTTCAATAGATGCACCTGATACTGCTGTAAATGTAACGTCTGCTGCATCTGCTGCACCACCAGTGGTAGCCTTTGCAGTTAGTGTTACTGGCCCTGCAATACGAGCAGAAATAGGAATATCTGCAAGGTACTGATGCACTGCTGTTTGTGGTGTGTATGCACCTGTATCAACCAAGATGACTTTAACAGTGTCAGTCATCCAGTTAATTTGCGCTTCCAAAAATCGTTGACGCGCGTAGTCATAGAGTGTGTTTGCCATGTGCTTGAGTCTCCGTAGCTGAATCGGAAGCACTCATGCGCTCATGTTTAATTTCAATGTGATTATCTGCTTCAACACAAATTCGAGCCAATTGCCCAGACTTTTTAAGCAACTTAACTTTGGCATCGCCAATGTAAAGCGTATCTTCGGTCTTTAAATCAATTGTACGTTTGCCCATATCTGCCCAAACTAAATAATTACTACAAACCTCATTATGTAAAAACCCCTGAAAAGCCGTTAGCCTTACAGGGGTGCTTATGTCACAAGCAAGTCATGGCATGAATGGAATAACGTTATGCGGTATATCCTCACGAGTAATGCGTCGCAAATCACTATCAGGACGAATACCGAAATAGTCTGTAAATTCCTGCTCTGCTAATGCTGACCGATTTGGATCAAAGAATTCTGCATCTGGTACCTTAAACGCTTGGTGTAGAACCCACTGAATCAATTGAACATGGTGAATTTGGTTAATTTCTGGAATATCAGTATCACTTTCCATTGGTGACAATGGCACACGATAGCCTTCCAATTGTAATTCACCGCCTACATCAGGAATTGGAACAAGACGAATACCTGTGTCATCCTGAATAATGTGTTCAGGTTTACCCTGTTTCACTCGCCAATTCTCACCATCATAGTAATGATCGAGTAATTCAGCTGACATTAAAGTCAAGTATTGCCCTTTTGTTCCATCGCTTGGCTGGAACCACACTCGAGTCAATTCGTATAACGATTCATGTAACTGATAACGAGATGAACCAATCAATATATTAATCTTACAAACATCATTGTTTTGGGATTCATGCAATAAACGACCACGGATACACGCTTCACTTACGGCATCATTAAGCCAATCAATGACACTGGCATCATCAATAAAATATGGTTCTACTTTATCGTTGGCCAGTGTACGAAAACGGCTGATCAGGTCATTTAGCTGCATTACACAACCCCATATTGATGAATCATTTGAGTAACTGATTCTTTTAATTCATCAAGATTTTTTTGTGGGCTAAGTTTCTGCTCATACTTTTCTAAAGCATATTGAACCAAGCCAGCCTTTGTCATTTTTCCAATCGTTTCAATTTCATCAAGAATTTTATTTTCTTTATCAATTTCTTCTTGCTGTTTTTCTTTAGAGCGATTGAGAATACTTGACGTATCATCATCTAAGCCTTGCTCAGTAGATTCACAAGAAATGGATTCAGGCTCACCCTCATAACGAGTAAACTCAGGATGTTTTAAAAACTTGGTTGCCAAATCACTTGGAATTGATCGCACTTGACCTTGTTCAAAGGTTAAAGCTGATTCGTATAAGTGGTCGGTATATAGAGATTTATTTCCAATATACTGAATTGATACACCAGCAGATTTTTGAACAACATTGGTTGGGGTGATTGTCGCTGTATTAATTGCGACATTCTTTTGATGCTCAACCTTTTGGCGTAGGTTCACAACTTCCGCACTCAATGCCAAGTAATCTTCAGGATCAGGCAAGTGCTTAACCAAATGCACCGTTGTACGGAATAAATAATCCTTTGCCTTTTGTTCATCTGGTAATTCTTCATAAGGTAAAAAACATGGATGTTCTTTTTTCTCCATATCTTTTACTTCACCATACTTCCAGCCCTCAGCTTCTTTGACCTTATACCAAGACTCATGAGACTGTTCAGGTGTGGCATCAGGATTTGCCAAATGCATTTCAACGCCAGCAATCAAACTTTGTTTATGTGATTCTGGTGTGTCATCCCAAGTAGGTTGACTATCATCACCCATTGATTGGCAATATGCAGCATTAATTGCATGACACATCATCGCTATTGCAATCGTTTTCATCTTATCACCGTAATAAGTTAAAAAATAAAAAGAATAGTGTAGGTCTGTCTAAAACCTACACCATCAAAACATTAACGAGGACCTGTCAATTCACCGCTGACAATAACCTTGATGTCGCTTGCCTTGGCATTCGCTGCACCACCAGTGGTTAAAATCAATCGTGCAGCCTTAGGCAAGGTTACTAATTTACCTGTATTAGCACGTAATCGACCTGCCGTTGCAAGATCACCAGCATTGATAAAATATGCTGCATCTTGTGGTACTTCTGTACTATCACCATCAACATATTTAAAGCCAAGTGAACCTGTAACGGTGGCTGTCATACCTGTTTTAATCAGGATTTGAGCATCATCAAGGCGCATACCTTCTGGTAGTTCACCTAAATCGATAACATCACCACTTGCTACTGCAACAGTTGTGTCTGAATCAATTACGGCACCTGAAGCATTCGTGGCAAGAAAAAATGCTAACGCTGTAACATTTCCATATGGTGAGAATCCACCAAACTGACCATAACCACTAGGCTTCTTCTTAATTGTCGCCATTTTAAAAATCTCCAAGGATTAGAATAAGATGAGGTATGCCCATAACTGGACATACCCAAAACAATTACTGATTAGCACCAATGATTGGCACAGCGGTATCGACAACAGTTACACCATAGTCGGTAAATTCTGTACGCTCACCAGTATCAACAGAGAAACGGATTTTTGATGTACCACGAATGGCACCGATCAATAATTCCCATTTATCGCCATGATCAAGGTCTTTTTCAGACCAGAAGAAAGGCACACCAGACTTATCACTTGCAGCCATTGCTTCCGCAATTGCTTGTCCACCCAAAATAATTGAACGGTCAACAGCGAAAGTGCTACCAAAACTTGATGGTACGATTAAATCTGATTCAGCTTCACTGTCATACGAAGCACAATATTTAATTGTGTCACCTGCATAGAAACGAATCGGACGTGGCATTTTTCGGATAATAAATCCGTTCCATAAACCCACATCACCTAAGAAAAGCGGATGTTGTTTTGCCTGACTTGCTCGCGCAAATGCAGATGATTGGAAAGAACGGAAACCTGGTTGGGCAGCAAATTTGTTGTACTGTGCTGGCGATACAAGCCATACACGTAATGGTGAATCTTCCGCAGCAACATCACCTTCAAACTTACAAATAGGTGGTGGTAAAGCAATTTGATCCAGAACAGTTTTCATTGAATCAACTGAATCCATTGTAAATAGATCAGTTGTTGCAATATCAAACTCACCTGCATTGCTTTTAACGCTCTGCACACCAGAACCATCAACAACATAGTGACGGTTTTTAGTTGGTGCTTTAACACGGTTCACCATGATTTTATTGAAGTTTTTATGATTATCTTTAGGAATAACCCATTCAATGTTGTTATGAGAACCACGTGCACCAGCCATATGCACCAGTAATGACTGATCACAATAGCGATCCATCAAGTTCTGAGCGACTGGACGACCAAGTTTGCGTAAATCAGCTGGGCTACGAATCTGTGACATCACGTTACCCAAATCAACAGGGAAACGAGCTTGGTTCACACGTAGGCGATCTTCATTCAAAGACATCCCCACACCACGACCTTCAGCATACGCACTACCCATAATTGGATATGCACCGACTGGATTTAGTAAGTGGAATGTCACTTCATCACCACGCCCTTTTCCTAAGTCCTGAACACGAACAATAGGCATATGGGATGTGGTTTGTTTACGGAGAGTCGCTTCCGCACCTGCTTCGCCCTTAGGCATTTTCCCAGCCAATAGGTTTAAAGTGCTGTTACGATTCATGTGTGTAGCGAACAGACCTACCGCTTGGGTAACTAAATTGGTCTTATCGCCATAACTTGCGTTAGTTTTAGTAGTCATGTTTCAAATACTCTCATCACGTATGTTTAAACACGTCTATTGAGAAATTGCTCCACTTGGTCGGGTGTCCATCCTTGCATTTCCTCTGCAAGTTGCGCTGGCGACATTGCTGCCAAACGCTCATCACGAGAAACACCAGCAGGACTACCAGCAGGCAAATCACTCAGACTGTTCGGTGGTGGTGTTTGAGCCTGACTCACAGCTTTTTGCGCTACTGCCTTTACTGCATCATTGGCAGGTTGAGCAGCTTGTTGACCTGATTGGGTATTCGACTTATACAATCCTAGAAGTTCTACCACCTGAGCAGCTGAACCTTTATCCAAAACTGTTTCATACGCATCTTTCAGAAAACTTGGTTGTGCATTCTTCCAATCATTAAATTCTTTCGATTCAACAATAGATTCTGCATCTGGGTGTGCTGTAAAGATTTCGTTAAAATGAGCTTGCTCTACACTGACCTGCTGTTGTTGCTGAATTGGAGCTAAAGCAGTTTGTAATTGCTGTTGCACCAAAGTTGAAACCTGTGAATTAACAAGTTTCTGAATACCAGCAGCCAAATCTTTCTCGCTAAAATCCCCAAAGATTGCAGGGTCTACACCCTGATCAATCGCTTGTTGTGCGATATTTGCTTGGTTGTCCTGTGTAGTTGGAGCCTGTCCGTTATCTTTACGTTCCTGTGCATCAGCTTGAAGTTGCGCCAACTGTTGTTGAGCTTCATCAAACTTTTGCTTCCATTCCTTTTCACCGTTACGTGCTTCCACTAACTTGTCATAGGGAATGGTGTGTTTTCCGTCTTTAGCTAAGATCACAGCATTTTCAGCATTTAACTGGCTTTCATCGACCTGTTGTTGCTGTTGTGCTTGTTGTGTATCAGCTCTTGCGGAGCTATGCTCCTCATGCGTACCGTCTTGACCTTCAACTTTTGGGGTATTTTCTTCTGTAACTTGGGTAGTTGCTGGCTGACTACCATTTTCCGCATTTGCGGTATCGCCATTTAACGCTTGCTCTAAAAGCTGCGCTGCAAGTTCAGGTGATGCTTTACCACCGTTAGCTTCAATCAACTCATTTTGTTGCTCTGTAATATCCATGTCTGTCCTATCACTTATCGCTGTGACCGCAAAGGCGAATGGCTAGAGTTATCTAGCGTTTAGCTGTTGATTGCTCAACATGAGACAAGTGTCTAGGATTTATATATGATGTCGTTAGCCTTACAGGGGGTATAAAAAAACCACCCGAAGGTGGCTTAGATTAAATCAAGCTATTTAGAATGTTGTTGGCTGTGCCACAGAACGCACCAAATACATGAGTCCTGTTTGAAATTCTGTCTTAGCCATAGCTGCAAAACGTTCTGGAGTTGCATCGTTGAGTCGATCATAAGTTTCTTGGTCAGTTATCTCTTGAAACTGTTCGATGATGCAACAGCTATCACGCTGCTTTTTAATATGCGCTTGAACCTTAATGATCATCGCTTCAATTTGTGGTCCAAGTTCTTTGATCTCATTCATCAATGCGATTTCTTCTGTATTAAGTTCACGATAACCAGTAATTTTACGGTGTTGGTTTTCCATCCTTATTACTCCAAAATCAACCAATCATTTGCGAATAGATCACCTGTAGATGGTGTCCAACCCATAGCCAAAGTGTCTTGTACGGTCTTTAATGTGCAATATGGTGCAACATCGATGTACCCACCAAGTTTTTCAGCATGAGCTTTGTTGTGTGGATTCCAGATATAGGTTGATTCAATTTGCTTGGATTCACCTTGAGCAACCACATATTGCAAATCATTCCAACATGAACGAGCAACTTTTTTACCTAGTTTCAAAGCACTAAGTGCATCACCAAAATTTAAACTTCCGTTTGGTCGATAAGCATCTTTGAATACACATGCTGGCGACCAAGAGATATAGCCTTTATGTCGTTCATCATTTGGTTTTCCACCATCAACATACTCAACTAAGTAGCCTTGTTCTGAAGGGTCTTCGTTTTCAGGTATATCCCAATTACGATAATGGTTATATTCACCACGTGTCATAGTTGTTGCTAATACGGATTTAGTGCCGATGTATGCACACATAGCGAAAGGTAATAATTTCTTTAACATTTTATGCCCACAATAAAAAAGACAGCCGATTCGACTGCCTTAGTATCTGTGAACAATAAAAATTACTCTTGCCTTACAGGGGGCATATTATCACTGGTTCGTTGAGTCTCAATTCCCTGCATTCCTGTTGAACCTTGCTGTGGTACTGGTGGGTTCATTGGACTTGTATTCTGTTGTACCTCTGCTAGTCCTTCACTGCCTAACTGCGCCCCTTCACCTTCTAAATATGGTGAACGTACATCACGTGCTGCTGTCTGTTCTGCGGTTGGGAAATTAGGATCATCACCCATCGGATTAGGACGCTGATAACCTGCACCTTTCATAATCTCGTCAGCAATAGGTGCGATCTGTGGCATCATTGCTACCTGTGAACCTCCTTGCATTGCTGAATATGCAGCTTGCACACCAATTTGTACTGAACGTGCGTCTATTTCCTTAATTTCACTTAATGCTTTACGCTCTTTAAGTTCAAGCTCTCGACGTTTTAGATCAATACCAGCATCGGCAAGTGCTTTATCAACAGCTTCTTTAATTTGTTGTTCCACTTGTTCTGGTGTTGGTGCCTGTGTAGCTTGGCGAATAGATTCAATAATATCTTTCTTGAATGGAATGTCAGTCAAGGCCATCACATAAGGCAATACTGCAACTTGAACCTCTTGAGGTAAGGATTTAACAATCTCAGACAAGGCATTAAGTTGTTGTTCTCGGAAAGTGCTGGTACTTGGAACATCATCCAGTACAACTTTCAAGCGTGTACGTTGAACATCATTACTGACATAAGGATAACCATGTTCATCAACCTCAGGTTTATTGATAACAACTGTACGATCCTCACGTACCGCATCACCCTCAATAATGATAGTCTGTTGCTGAGTTCCCATATCCTCAACGATCATTGATAGTAGCATTTCTCCCATGAGGGTACGTCCCTCACGGAAATTATCCATCATCTTCATTAAAGTTTGATTGGATTGCTCAACTTGAATCTGCTCTTGTTTACCCGAAGTAGCATTACCTTTTTTACCTTGGAACCCAGAAGTAATATTGCTTACTTGCTCAATAGCAGCACGATTATCACTGATCAGTTGGAAATGTTGCTGTGATAATTCATAGTCACGTTTAACATCAAATCTTGCACCAGGTCTAGCCATGTGTGCTGCATCCAATACAATATCAGCATCAGGACGTGCAACTTGACGACGTAATTGTTCGTCTGTCATAGCCACTGCACCTTTGGTACGTTCAACACGTGTAACACTCATGCCCCAACGCAGTTTAGAAATACCTGAATTGATACTATCCTGACTGTACTTCATGCCACGAACAAAGCCATAAGGAATGCCGGTGTTATCTTCTCTGAACCCAAAGAACGGAACATAGGGGAAATAATGGTGTGAATATGGCGAAGGACTATCATGTAAAAGGTGTGGTCCAAGCCAATATGAACGACGCAATTTTGATATGGTAGCCTGCTCTACACGTGCAACACCTTGATAAATTGCCAAATCATGAGCCATATTATTGGCGTCATACTCAACGATACGACCATCACTGAACTTTAAAACTGGTACACGGATCCAACGACGGTACCAAACCTCAGTAACATTTATCTCTTTAGATGTCGGGTTATACCAGTAGTTTTCACTTATCGTCCATGAACGTGCATCAAGCCAAGCGTTTTGTAAGCCTGTACTTGCTCCACCATCCAGCACATCAGGTTGTTGCCACCATGAACCGCCATAACGACCAACTGTTTGGATTAGCTCCTTGTGTTCTGGGAAAGCACTCATTAACCGTTTAGGATGAACCCAGCGTGTGCGACGTAACCAACGTGCATCAGATAAGTCTGGCTCTGTAGACTTCATATCCCAATGAATTTCATTACGATGAACTACAACACAACGATAAGGATATTTAAATGGGTCTTGCTCACGCTTTACCTCAACCCATCCTAAACCACATGAAATTTGAGGACGAAAAGCATCACTACATGCTTTATCAGCTTTAGATAAACGTTCAGCTTGATTTAATTTGTAGTTCAAGGCATCAGCAACATCATCACCGCCAGTTTCACCATTGGCTTTTACACGCCAATCAGTACGAGTCTGTAGCTCATAACCCATAATCGACAATAAAGCTGGACTAATTCTGTCCTCTACAGCAGGTGGAATACCGATCTGTTGCATACGGTTAAGCAAATCTGTATCTAATTGATTGCCATCTGCATAATCCATCTCTTTATCTGCGATGTGACGCCAATGAGGTTGTTCCTCAATTTCGTGCATGATCTCCGTTAATTCTTCCAGACTGAGCGTATCATCATCGCTAATCTGCTCACTTGTAGCTGTATCTTCTTGAGTAAACATAGCTTTTCCTTATAAACGCCAATCTGTCGGAGGTGCTTCGACATAACCATGTGGATTTTGTTGTGTTGTACCTTGATTCATGCCAGTAAGACTAGCCGTATAGACGTAATCACCAAGCAACCCTGCATCTTTAGCCTGTGCCCACTGTCTAAGTGCATCTGCACCTTCTGAGCAACCATTGGATTTATCAGGCTGATCAATAAACATATTGGCTTGTTGGTTAAACTTTTTCTTATAGCCTTCAATACGTTCGATACCCAATTTGCATCGTTCTTCATCAAACCAAGCATTCTTTAAATGCCTACGAGTCTGTTGAATACCAGTTGTGAGTAACGTAATACGTGGAATGACCACAAAATTATGACCAGGTAATAATTCTTCAAGCATTTCTAATACTGACTTGTTGTAATCGCCAAGCCTTTGATGTGCTGCATCGTGCGGTAAATAATGAGTATGATAGATATAAGGTTTATCTTTAATCAGTTTCACGTAATGACGCAAATCTTGAAAATGATCTTCTTCATAATCAATAAAGCGATCTTGCTGATTCATCATTTGATGAAACCAAATTGCACAACCATCATGGTTGCCAATATCCCAAAACGTACACGTAGGTACATCTAAAACTTCAATTTGAGCAATACCACTACGTTTACGCAACTCAAGCATATCTTTTGCGTAGTAGTTCCCTTCTGTACTGACCTGAAATGCTTCGTCAGGAAATGAGGGATACTCTTGCCACATCAAAGCTTGATCACCAGATAGATCATTATCACGTGTCGATACATACCAAGCACGTTGATCAGGATCAATTTTGATCTTCTTACCTAAGTTTCTGGATACAACAATTTCAATGTGATCAAAAATATTATGATCTTTTTTAGAAATAATGACTTCAGTTGAGTCAATACGATACTTCGGTTCTTCCCACCAACCATAAAAATGCAATCTAAAGTCTTTTGGCGTGAGCTTTTTACGTGATGCAAAGTTCTTCTGTGCAATCTGAACCTTATCAAAGAAGTCACCACCACGACCTTCAGCAGTAGATTCAATGACACAGATCCCTGTTGTTGGAACTGCTGGTAATGAACCTGTACGAACCTCTTTCGCTTTACCAGGCGATTGAGCGCAAATTTTACCGTATTCAGAAATAAGTAAACGGTGCATGGTGCCACCACGGAATGATGTGGCCACTGAAATTTTAGAACCATTATGGGCGAATTCCATCTCAGTTCCATTATTGGTTTTGAGTGGAAAGCGTTCTAATATTTCAGGTGGTAAGTTATCGTACGCAAATTTAATCTTATCGCTAAAAATATCACCAACAGTTTCAAGGTTCTGTGCGATAACACCGCAATGCTGATTGGCATTAAATAAAGCGTGATCAAGCCACAAAATACAAATCAATGTGGTGAAACCTAACTGACGTGCTTTTAAAATAATATTGCGGTACCACAACCGATTTAAGAATTTCTTCTGTGCATCATTAGGCTGGAACGGTAATTCAAATGTTGGAGCTTCTTCTACTTGCCCTAACTCATTTACAAAGTCATCACCTTTAATTTTGATCTTATATAAACAGCCACTAAAAATACGCCAAACAGGGTCTGCCAAGCAGCGTTCAAGCTCCTCGGCATTTGTCGGTAGTGGCTGTAAGTTAGTGTTATAAATCAATTTTTACTCCATTTTGCACAACATTGGTGCATTTTTGAAGCGTGTACGTGAATGAAATTGTTTTGGTGTGGGTGATTAGTCGTTCCATTCACGTACATGCACTAATATTCAGGATCATCAGCAATTGGCTTAAACGCAGAACTATTTCCGGTGCTCACTCGTTCAAGTAATGCAGTCAGTGCATCGACAGGTTTATTGTTCTCATCATCAAGTCCAAACGCTTGACGTTCTAAAGCAATCAATGTTTTGAGTGTGTCGCTTAAATCTTTCATAGACTTCACACGACCAGGCATTGAGATGATCTTCATATAAAGGTCATTTACTTTGTCATTGCCTTTATCATCAGGCGACCACATAAGCTCACCCAGCATTTCCAGCAATTTGACATTCTCTTGACCAACCATCATTTCAAGCTCATCAAAAAGACTCATGGCAATCTTGCGTGAACGTTGAATATCCTTACGATGTGCTAATCGGACTGATGCTACTTCATTGGCATTTGCATCAATAGTGTCTTTTTCTGAAATAGTCGTTTTCGTGCGCACACTGCTGCGCACACTCTCCTTGCGCACAATGTCATCTGCTTTAGCTTTAATTTTTTCAGATAGATCACGAACCCATTCATATTGCTTTGCTCTACGTCTAATGCCTGATTCTGCAATATCATGCTCACCTGCAATTTGACGTAGAGACTTAATACCTGCTCGATAATCGAGTTCGATCTTTTCCCAATCAATTACTTTTTTTTCAGCCATGATCACCAAACCTCATATTGGTTTAATGATCATGTATATATGTGGGGAGGTCTAACCTTAGAGGGGGGTGAAGCAGTTTTGATAAATTACAACAGCTCTCCTTGCTTGCCTATATCTAATAGATCCCCTACTTGCTTCGATAATTTACGCACTTGACCTGAAACTTCACTCTGAAGTATTGCCATATGATGGCCCATTTCAATATTTGCATATTGCATTGCTTCAGCAACCATGAGATTGCCAAGGTTACGTGCTTCACGTGGCGTTAATGTCAAAATCTGGTCATCACCAATTTCAATTTTAACGGTACCATCAGGTAAAACCATCTTGGACATAATACGAGATGGACGATGTTTAGGGGCTGGAATGAATACACCACGCTGTACACGGATAATCTGACCACTATCGACAAGATGGCTTAATCGATCATCAACGATAGATAATTTTAAGCCAGTCAATTGTGACAAAGTTTCTCTAGTAACGATCTGCTCTTGATTATGTAAATCCTCAATGGCTTCAAGGATTGTTTCAGCGTTAGACTTCATTGTCATACTCCCCTAAATCGTTCTTAAACTTCAACTACGTCAATATTGTGAATTAACTTCATCAATTTACGTTTGATAATGTAATCCGCAGTTTTATGACCTTTGGCGTCTTCACAGATGAACTGATCATCTTTGGTCCAATAAACAAAGTCTGCTATGTAATCTGTGCCACGTACTTTCACACCACAAATTTTCTGTGCTGGTATCAGGTTGTATCGAACCTGAGTTTGTAAATCCTTGATCTCACCTGCACGCTGTAAGACCTTTAAATCATTTAAACGACGATATTCATGTTGTGAATCAGCAACTTTTTCACCATCAACGACAACTTTCTGATTCCCATACTTTGGCTGTTTAGGCTTGTTGTCACGTTGGTGAACAAGTCTTTTGATTTGAGATTGTGATAAATAATTTGTCATGCTCTACCTGCATTAGAATTCTTATTAATACCTTTCAACTGAGCCATCAATTCAGGTGGACAGGTGGTGATTCTTCTCTCATCTTCCTTAGGTGCTTTTAATGCCCCAACTGGATCAGTGAATGCTTGAACATCTCCCATCAATTTCGCATTTGAAACGATACGGACGTACATATCCTTGAATGCTTTTGACTGTGATTCAGCACGTGGATTTAATTCATCAAAACCTTTCTTAAATTCTTTAAGAGTTTTGAGTACATGCACACTGATTGAGATTGTCTGATTCGACTTCTCATATGCCAATGCTTGTTGCCATGCTTCATTTTCAGTGAGCCAATGTGCACCTTGTAAACACCAGATTTTAAAATCCTGTATGCATGGTGGCCATGGTTCATGGCGCATACGGTTATATCCATTTTCCAACTGCTGTGCTGTCAATCCTGAAAAGTCCTCAATCATTGCCTGCTCAAGATCGGCTTCTTCAACTGCTGCCCAAAAATCTGTAAATTTCTTACCGTAACGAATACGCATTTTGTCAATTAAACGACGTGCTTCAGTAATGGTGAACTCACGCATGACCCACCTCCTCAATCAGAAAGCTCTTTGGGGGTTCAGGTACCACATCAATAATTGATGATTCCTGATGTTGTTCTTCACGGACTTTTTGACCATAACGCAACCAACGATTTACATTTTCTTGTTTAGCTTGGTATGCCGATGGTGTTTGGATAGGTTTATTTCGTCCTGATTGCTCAGTGACGCTATTTTTCGCCTTTCGTTTGATAAGTTTATGCTTGTTGTTGTTTACCCATGTCAGGAATGCTACAGCCCATTTTTGTGCAGTCTTGAATGATTGCTTACCGTAATCATTCGGTGATGCAAACCAATCTCCAAATTCATCAAACAGGTTTTCAAGATCGTGTTGATCAAGATCAGGGTGTCTAGGTTTAGACAATTCGATGAAATCAGATTTCAATGTTGAATATTTCTGACCAAGTTCGATCACTGAGATTTTTGCAAGATCAAAATTGTGGTACTGAACAAATTGAGCTGGCGGTTGTGAAATTTTTTCTTCGTGCGTATTACTACTACTTAATTGGTGGTTATTAGTGGTTATATGGTGGTTAGTGTGCACCTCCTGCACTGGTTCAGGTGCATCTCCTGCACTGGTCACATGCACCTCCTGCACTGGTGCATCTCCTGCACTGGTGAATGTATTGCACTGGTTTGTGCTTTTCTCTCCACTCGATTTAGACTGTTTTTTAGTCTTTGGAGTGAAACTTTCAGGCGTAATTTTGTAGCGATTATGGCGACCATTTGAGCGATCAACCTGAATAATTTTTACTTCTTCAAGCAAATCTATAGCCGTTTTAATCGCACGTACTGAAAATTCAGTTTCATCAGAAAGTAATGAAATTGATGGAAAACACTCACCATAGTCATTGGCATAATCAGCAAGGCGGAGAAGTACCGCCTTTGCTGTCGGATTACCCACTTTCAATTTGCGAATCTGGTCAGTTATTGCGTAGCTCATACCACCTCACTGAATAAATCATGTTGATTTTCAGCTTGTGGATTAATCCAAAGCACTTCTTCACGTAGAACCGAACCTGATTGACCAGCAGCTGCAACAGATTTTTTAATTTTTTTCCATTTTAAGGCTTCATATATCGGATGTTCATATCCACATAAAATCACCATGCCTTTGCAGTGTTGTAATACGCTTACAAGCTGTTCATGGTCTGCATTAGTCATTTCATGTCGGTATGCTTTCCCCCCCATATTTCTTGTGTCTAAAACATATGGTGGGTCCACAAAGAAAAGCGTGTTTTCTCTGTCATGGTCTTGAATAACTTTGACAGCATCACGATTTTCAATAAGAACCTTTTTTAAGCGTGCAGCAGCTTGAAGAATTACTTCTGGTTGTCGTTGCCAAATCGTGACAATATCGCTTCCACCTCGAGCTGTGTCTAAACGAAAACCAGTATTTCCTTTTGTTGCTCCTGCACTTCCAAAACCCATTTGTGCACGTATCACCAAACGTCTAGCTTGCTCAACCTTACATGTGGTATCAGCTCGAGCATTTAAAAACTCAGTGCGTGAATATGGCGTGAGCTCAATTTGTTTCGCCAATTCAATTGAAAGATTTGGATCACGTATAACTTCAAAGAAATTTACGACATCACTGTCAAGATCGTTATAAACCTCCATACGGCTTGGCTGTTTTGACAAAAGAACAGATGCTCCACCACCAAATGGTTCAACATATGTCTCATGAGGAGGGAAATGGCTAATAATCCAGTCTGAAAGTCGAAACTTACCACCATGGTATCGAATAAGAGGATGATTCATAAATTTCACCTCACCACAAATCTTCACTACATACCCCAAGGCGAGAAAACTTCATCTCACCTAAGGCTATTAGTTCAAGTTGATTTGCACAAAATTCCAACTGACCACATTCAACCGCATGTAAAAATGCTTGTGGACGTGTATAGAACTTCCCATTTTCACAATAGAAACCCTGATGTGCAGATTTCCCCCATTGGTTTTGAATATCTGGTACCAAACCAAGTGACAAAATAATATTGATACAATCTGCATGGCGATTAGGTTTTGGTAGAGCGACCATAAGCTCACCTGCTTTAACAGCAACTCCGATAATCATGCTGCCCCCTTCTGTTGATATAGAACAAAGGGATTATTAGCTTTGGCTATAGCAGCCATAGGCTCAGGCGAAACACTATTTCCGCACATATGAACCTGGTCTTTTTTAGACAATGGTTTTCCATCATGACCATGTTCAATAACATATGAATCTGGAAAACCTTGACCTCGATAAAGTTCACGCGGATAAAGCATACGCATACAAATATCGACAATTACCCGAGGTTCACCTTTGATCCAAACCGTGACTAATGCCAAACGGTCTTTTGTGGTCAATGTATCCATCGGTGCAGTAATATCGCGTGACTCACCATTTCCGTAGTAATTAATTAAGAATGATGCGACTCGCAGCGCGCCATCAAGATTATCTTGGCTCAATTCAGTTGTAATAAGCTGTTGTTGGCTACCTGTGTTTGTAATTGTTGTTAATGGTTCATTCAAATTACGACCATCTGTTTCACAAAATCCACCATTTGCCTGCATCATATATGCAGCGACAAGGTTTCTACCGCCAGAAGTCGTGATCGTGCCTAAGGGCTTTTGAATATCATCACAACCACAACTCCACCGTGGATTTTCTGGTGTACCTTCACCATGCCCTGCATGTATTAGCATTGGTGCAACCATGCCATGATGACCACCCTTAACTTGTGCACAAATGGTCGTCAATGGTTGTTCTACTGACCAATTCCGCTGCTGTGATGCGTTTGCAAATTCTGTTAGAAATGGTGTAAGAATTGGGCTAATTAACGCACTATGTCCACCAAATGCAGAAGTAATTGTTGCTAATGGCTCATCAATGCCATGTCCAGTAGAAGTTCCAAAATCACGACTAATAAAAGGAGTAGAAGCATTAACAAAATATGGATTATCCGAATCAATCACGAATTTCTTTAATCCGCGTGCTATACGTTTTAATGTTGCATCAGCTAATGGCTTTGGCCGATCAAAAATAGATTTTCCTAAATCTCTAAAATCTATACATTCAGCAGCCGAACGCCATTTTTTTTGGCCGCGCTTAGGATTTTTGAAATGAGTTGGTGTTGGCCAGATAATAGGTTTTCCATCGCAGCGAGCAACCATAAATAATCTTTCGCGTGTAGTTGGTGCGCCAAAATCAGCAGCAATAAGCTTTTTCCACTCCACCACATAGCCAAGTTTTTCAAGACTTTTAATAAAGTGCTTCCATGTTTTCCCTTTTCGTTTAGGATCAGGCACTAAAAATTGGTTATGACGAGGAATACGTTCACCAGGTTCTGCAACTCGATGAACTTTTTTGCCGTTGATTTCAATTTTTTCTAATGTAAGAACTCTACCTGTAGCCTTGTCTCGTTTTGCTATTAACGGCCCCCAGCCAAGAATTTGTTTAACATTTTCTAGGCTAATCACGTCAGGGCGTACTTTTCCTGCTACTTTGAGAACAACCCATGATAAATCACGGATTTCTTTTTTACGTGGTTGACCGCCTGCTGCTTGAGAATGGTGAGTGCAATCGGGGCTAGCATGAAACCAACCAACTTGATAACCATCACAAATTTCTACTGGATCAACGGCGTATACATCATTTACATAATGCTTTGCATGTGGATGATTCACTTCATGCATCGACAATGCTTTAGGATTATGGTTTACAGCTGAATAAATTGGGCGATCTAAACCCATTTCTAATCCGGTACTTGCACCGCCACCACCAGCGAAAAAGTCAACAATGATTTTTTCTCCAAAATTAAGCGCGTATTGGGTATTAAACGCCTTTGTGTAACTAACAAAATTATTCATGCTGCCCCCTCATATCCAATGGTTTTACCGCTACCACCTAATACCTGGTCGGCAATCCATAATTTACGTAAACGATCTTCCGCTAATTCATGTCCAGCATTTACCCACTCAGCAACTGCTAAAAATTCCTGATAGCACTTGGTATTGATAAATTTAATATCAACTTCAATAAGGACCTGAATTTGTTCAATGCCAAAATCATCAGGAATATTTTTCTGAGATTCGATTTCTTTAATTATTTCCTGATCCAAACCAAGCCAACCAACCTTTTTCAATCCATGGCCAAGATCAATTTTGCAATCTTTCTTGCCACGTAATAATTCGATATGGCTCATGCTTGGCAAATCACGACGAAATTCAACTGTGACCATTGGTTTGCTTAAATCATCAAGATTCATCATGTGAATATCAGCAGATAATTTCCATGCTTCTGGTTGTTCAACATGACCAAGAATTAAAGCAATAGATAAATCCTGATAGTGGTATGCACCAATAGTGAAGTGATAAGGCAGTGTTTCGGCATGGGGGAACTTATCTAAT
Organism: Acinetobacter sp. UBA991; assembly: GCF_002292065.1. Taxonomy (NCBI): domain Bacteria; kingdom Pseudomonadati; phylum Pseudomonadota; class Gammaproteobacteria; order Moraxellales; family Moraxellaceae; genus Acinetobacter; species Acinetobacter sp. UBA991. The sequence goes on from NZ_DBBF01000016.1 coordinate 17,988, forward strand.
AAAGATTTTTCCCCGATTTTTTTGTCTTCAATGAAGTCACGTACATGAGATGAAATAAATTCCATACTCATTTCATAAGTTTCAGAAATATCTTTTTTGTACTGTGCTTCCTGTTGAAGCTGTTTTACCTGTGAAGGCAATAATTTGTTTGGATTAAACTTTTTGGTGCGCTTCTTTTTCATGCTGCCACCTTCTTTTCATGACTTGAACGAACTTTATTCACACCTTTTACATGATGTGGTCTATAAACACGGTCATAGCAGCCTTTACATGCTGATTCTGGTCGAAATGTAATGGTTCCATCCTTTAACTTTGATTTCACCATGAACCAAAACTCTGAATCTGTAGGCCAGTATTCATCACAGTGCTTACAAAGTTTTTCTTTGCCTAGTTCAGTAAAGATATACATAGGTTTTTTAGCTTCATTTGATTTCATGCTGCTACTCCCTTATGTTTCTTCACATGCTGTGCCCAGCCTTTACATGGTTTCATGCGCTTACGATCTGTAGCAGACGGACTATGCAAATTTTCAATATCTTTATGGCAATAAAAAACTGCATCCGACTCCAAGGCATGAGCCAAGTCAGATTGAGTAGAAAGACAATGATTTGCTAAAGTTCCACATCTATAAGCACATGATTCACATAGAACATCTTGATTAGGTGCTTTTTGCGCTAGGATCAGCCCATTCAAAGCACCATGAAAACTAGGTGAAATAAGCTTATCTATTGCGTATGGGTGCATATCACCTGTGGTGACGAGATGTAAATACAATGTTTCATCACACGATTGGGCATAATTCACAGCAACATTCAGAACATTGCCAAGTAAATTAAGTAATTCATCATGTGATTTTGCTGAAAACTTATCCTTGATTGCCTGTAAGCGTTCAGCTTCAGGCAATTGGATAATGTCAGTTAGGGCGAGAATTGAGGTGTTATCAATCATGATCTACTCCCTTTATTCCCTCATAAATGCGAATAAGGTCTTTTAATTCAGATAGATCAATGACTGTTTTAAAATGTTTTTTCAGTTCTTCTAACGATGTAAAATCAGAATCATCCCAATCATTTAATTCAGATGACCAAAATGAATGAAACTCTAATGAATGATAATGACAGCCAGTATCAATGATGTAATGAGTGGCTGTTTTATCAGGGGTATTGTAAATAATTTCCTTTGCCTGCTCTAAGCCCAAGGAATCAACCAATTCCAGTGCTCTATTTTTAAGTTGTTGCAGGGATTCAGCATAATGCCATGCACGAGCACAAATATTGTTTAAACTGGTACGACGCTCATCCAACCAATGTTGTCGCCACTCTTCTTTTTTGATTGGATCATCAATTAAATCCATACCTTTATTAAATGATGAACGTGACTCGGCACCACCAATTAATACGCTATTCAGACACGCAACTAATTCATCAAGTTTGTTGGCTTTAATGAATTCAATAGATTGTTCTAAATCTCTATTAAATTTTTCAGTGAACCATTCATCATGATCACCGAAGATGAACAGTGGTACTTCAAGATCAGTATCAATTCCTTTGAGAGCGTATTTACCTGAGCCTATAAGACAACAAGCGATTGAAGCCACTTCATGGTCGAATGCTTCTAAAGTACATGCATCGCTTGGATTAATAATTTCAAAAATCATGACACTTCCCCTAACGCTTGCTCAGCTAACGAAAGACGATGTTTAGCATTTAGCTCAACTGTTGACGCGTGACGTAGTAAATGTGCAAGTGCAAATTTGCGATTATCATCGAGCAAGATCCCATCACCCTGCACTTTATGGACTGTCATCAGGTGGTCAGGCATAAATGCATCAACAAATACAACCGTGTCGCCTTTCACAAAATTCGAGCATGTTGTTGCTTCCACCGATATGGTTTTCACATATGCATCATCAGGAGCCAAACCAAGCTCAAACTCTCGCTTTTCTATATGCTGTACTAAACAGTGATGGCACTGTTCCCCTTTAAATTCTGGACATTTGCCAGTGCACTTATGTTCTGTTAAATTACTCATGTTCATTTTCCTGAATGTTGATGAATACTAGAAGCTCGACCTGCAACGTCGGGCTTTTTTAATGCCTGCCAAAAACTTTTCAAATTTCTGCATACATTCATAAATACACTCGTAGACGTTGTATTCTTTGATTTTTCTATGTGCTCAGATGATGATTGACCTGTCTCCAGTTCGATCTTTTTATCTATGGCATCTCTTAACCATTTCGCACGATCACTACCTTGGCTTTCAGCCAAAGTATCAATGATCTCTTGGACTTCCAGCGGTACACGTGTTGACATGGGTGCCAACAGTTTTTTGCTGAATACGAACATTATTTTTGTTTCCATAGGTTCACCTATTGAATTTGTTCAGGCTCTCTTAGTTCAATCCAAATGTCCTGATAATCTTCTGGGAAAAGGTCTTTGCGTGTGCAGATTCCACGATCTTCTGCAATCACAGCTAGGCGGATTTTTCTGTCAGTTGGAATAGCTTTCCAACCACTCACTGAAGGTCCTGTAATACCTAAAAGCCGTGCAACTGCATTACATCCACCAAGGGCTTCTATAAGTTGGTTGTCATTCATGTTGCTCTCCTATAACAAAAGCAATTATTAGGCATTCCTTATAAATAATCAATAGGCATACCTAATTTTATTCATGTTAGGATTTCCTAATGATTTGAGAGTTATTTATGAAGACACTTGCTGAAAGACTTAAATATGCAATGGAAGTTTTACCACCAAAAAAAATAAAGGGTGTAGAACTTGCTCGTGCTGTTGGTGTTAAGCCACCATCTGTTAGTGACTGGCTTTCTGGTAAATCAAAAACAATGGAAGGTGAGAATCTTCTACGAGCTGCAAATCACTTGAATGTGAACCCTATTTGGCTTGCGACTGGTAAAGGCTCACCTAAACAAGATGGTGAAATTAATCCTCAATTCACCCAGGTAAATGAATGGGATACCAATACTCCAGTAGATGATGACGAAGTAGAAATCCCATTTTTCAAGGATTTTTCTTTTGCTTGTGGCGGTGGTTCATTTAATGAAGCTATTGCTAATGAAAGACGTAAATTAAGAATGTCCAAAGCGACTTTACGCAATTTAGCAATCACAGAATCTAATGCAGTTGCAGCAACTGCATCAGGCGACTCAATGACACCAACCATTAATGATGGCGATACAATCCACATTGATCTTGGTCGCAAAGAGGTTAAAGATGGTCGTATCTATGTGATTTGTATAGGTGGGCTTCATTACTGCAAACGTTTATATAACCTACCCTTTGGTGGAATCCGATTGTTATCTGATAATTCAGAAGAATATAAAGAAATTGAACTTACAGCAGAAGAAAGAATCTCACAACAATTTGAAATTATTGGTTGGGTTTGGCAGATTGCGAAATTGGAAAAATGGTAACACCTGAAGGTATAAGTGTTTTAAGCCCAAACGAGTAAGAAAAAGTTAAATCATTATAATTTAGGTATCTAAGAATGCATGACTTTATATATAACTTGGGAATTATTGGTTTAATTATTATATTTTTTTATATCGTTTTTTGGTTAGATCGTCGCAACAAACCAAGCGATTATGATTTGGTTAGAAATCACTTACAAAGAGTCACGCACCTCAATTTAACTGTTAAGGGATTTGGTAATTACCACATTGAGTACGTGATAAGAGGTTATCATACTTTTGAATATTTTAAATATTGTAGCCAATATGAAAAAAACTTAGAAATAATGAAAAAAGACTCATCTATAAAGATTTTAAAGCATGGCTTAACTGGCTATCGTGACTGGGAAAAATGGGGAAATTAATTTAATAAATTTGGTAATCCACCTATCTTAATGATGTAACAGCATATCAATAAACACCACTCCACCTGCTATATGCAGGTTTTCTTTTATCAAAAACAAAAAATTAGGTAATCCTAAAAATAAATTAGGAATACCTATTGACTAAATAATTAGGTTTACCTAATATTTATCTCACAAACCAACCCAATGTGAGGTAAAAAATGTCTACCAAACCAACCAACGCACAGCAATTTGTTGCTGACTTAGGTGCAGGAACCTTTGCTAACCAACTCGGTGCAGCTATCAGCATGGTTTCTCAAGGTGCTGTTCAGCACAACAAAAAAGGGCAAATCAAAATCACACTTGATATTGCTCGTATCGGTGATTCAAGCCAGGTCGAAATTGCACACACACTCGCTTTTGTTGAACCAACAGCAAAAGGTAAACGTGCAGAGGACACTACCTCAAAAACTCCAATGCATTTGAATGCTGGTGGTGATGTCACTTTGTTCGCTAACCATACAAGTCAATTATTCACTGAAGACGCTTAAACAGCCCCTTCTCATTACAACAATTTTACCAACCATCCATAAGGTACTGAAAATGGAAAACTCTGCTAAAGAAATCGTTGAACTTGCGTTACCTGTAAATGATTTATCTCGTGGTGAACTTGTTGCCATTCATGAAAATTTCAATGTTCATGATTTAGAACAATTTCAAGCTGGTCGTAACCGTGCACGTGGTGTTTTAAAAACCCCATCTTTTGAAGATTTCAAAAGTTATGTTTTAGGTAATACGCAGTCTGAAAATTCTGTTCCTGAAGTAAAAGTTTATGCCCCTGTATTTGTTGACCACAAAAATGTATCAGCAACGGCAATTTTAAACTTCAAAGTTGTTGGATTGGCTCAAGGTCATTGTGACCATAAAGCAGTATTACAGCTTGAACCAACTGTAGTTTGGGAAAAGCTCAATCAGCTTAAAGATAACAAACTTAATCAAAAGCGTTTTGCAACATTACTTGAAGATTGGGCAAGTGTATTTGCTGCAACAAGTGAAACTGGTGAAACGATCCATATTGCGGAAGCAATTAATGCAGTTCGCAACATGAAAGTTGGCGCATCTTCAACTACTGACTCGTCAGTATCAAACATGCAAGAAACTCGCTCAGTCTTTGACAAAGTTGAAGCTTCAAGCACAGCAGGGAAATTACCAAGTTATTTTGAAATCATTGATCCAGCTTATGTCGGTCTTGATGACAAAACTATTCGCTTGCGTCTTGTAGTAAATAGCTCAGATGGTGAGCCATCGTTTGCATTGCAAATCGTTAAAGAAGAACTCTTGCGTAATGAAATTATTCAAGAATTCAAGGAAAAAGTGATTGCCTTGCTCCCAGAAAACCCTGTCCGTATTGGTACCTTTTCCGCTTAAAACTAAAAATTAAGCAATAAAAAGCCCCGAAATTTTGATCGAGGACGGGGCTTCTTTAGGGGGTATAGCAATCGCTATAAGGAGATTATGAACATGGTTTCATTAAATTTCAAATCAATTTTGTTGGGTTTAGGTGGTGCAGTAGCAATGACAGCAGTTTTTGCGTCTGTGCAAATGTATCAACCAGCCAAGCTACCTGTTGAAGAACAGCAGCAGATCACAGTGGCATCAGACATCTACAAGGTGGATGAGCTCGATTTAGGTCCATACAACGACTGTCAACATGATTGTCATGCAACCTTATTAACAGCAAATAACCAGTATTACATCGAAGTGAATTTTGACTATTCAGGTTCTGATGAGGGTAACGGTTTTAATCGTGCTGTAGGCGTTCAGATTGATCGCTTAGAACCTGAAGTGGTCGGTGATGAAGATGGCGAAATCAATGCATATCTTGATCGTTATGAAATCGACAAGATCAATGATGCCCTTGAAGACTCTATCGCTGTGAAATTACAGAAATTGAGAGGTTAATATGCTTGATTTAATTGAAATTAAAACAGCTTCTAGTGAACCAACCGATCACTCTAAAAGCCTTCAAGCTGATGTATATCGAGCTTTATTTGGTGAACCTGTCAAATACAACGAATTTGAATTCGATGTTGGAAATAAAACTGTTATTTGCCTAATGCATGGCTTTCCTTGGCATGTGGTTTCTAAAGATGAACCATTTGATCAGCATAACGGTGAATTTTGGGGATGGAATCCGTTCAAAGTCAAAAGTTCTGGTCGATTTGGTGGTGGTTGGGCTTTCAAATTTGGCATCACTTCAAATGAAAATTTTCGTGAATTAATTATTGACGTGGGAATTGGTTCAATTCGTTTGGAAATCATGAATTCACGTAGAGGATTTAGAGCATGAAAATCAAAAAGATTACTTCTCAAATCCGTCGTGATTTCACAGCAATTTATGAATGTGAGCATTGCGGAAATACCGAAACACGTGATGGCTACGATGATGAATATTTCCATCGTAACGTCATACCAGCAATGATTTGTGTGAAATGTCAGCGTACTGCTGATGATAGCTACCGCCCTTTGGCTCCTAAATATTCTGAAAATCAGGTGGTGTGATATGAATACCCAAGTAAATCACGAAAAATTCTTAGCAGGTCGTAAAAAAGGTATCGGTGGTTCAGACGTTGCTGCAATCCTTGGTTTTAGTCCGTACAAATCACCATATCAATTATGGTTAGACAAAACAGGTCGTAGTGAGCGTAAAGAATCACAAAATGAGTCTGCACATTTCGGCAACCTACTTGAAGATGTTGTTGCAAAAGAGTTCTCACGTCGCTCAGGGATGAAAGTTCAACGTGTTACTCAGCAATTATCTCTTGAAAACATCGGAGAGTCTTGGGCTATCGGTAACATTGACCGTGCTGTTATAAATCCTGAAATAGCAGGTCGTGTTCATTTCGATAAAGAAGGAAAGCTGACCACAGACCAAGGCTTGGAATGTAAAACAGCTTCTGAATATCTTTCTAAATTATTCGGTGAAGAAGGTTCAGACCAAATTCCAGACTATTACCTTACTCAGTGTCTTTGGTACATGAAACTTACAGGCTTCCAAGTATGGCACCTTGCCGTTCTTATTGGTGGCAATAAGTTCCGCATGTATCGCATTGAACGTGATGACGATTTAATTGAATCAATCTTTAAACAGGTTAAAGCATTTTGGTTCAACCATGTCATTGCTGATGTTCCACCAGATCCTACTTGTTTTGATGATGTTTTACATCGCTGGTCAAATCATGTTGTGGGTAAACAAGTCGAAGCTGATTTTGAACATATCAAACTCGCTGAAGAACTTATCACTGTTCAAGGTCGTCTAAAAGCAGATAAGGCTCGTGAAGATGAAATCAAATTAAAGATTGTCTCCACGATGCAGGATGCTGAAATGATGATTAGCCAGGGCAAGTCCATCTGCACCTACAAAGAACAATCCTCTACTCGTATCGACAGTACGCTGTTGAAAAAAGAAGAACCTGATTTATTTGCGAAATATAGCAAAACCTCCAGCACCCGAGTTTTCCGTATTTCAAACAAATTTAAAGAAACAGTTTAAGGAATTTTATTATGAACGCATTAACAACCCCACAAAATGGTCAGATTGCCCACTTAACTGCTTTTGACATCATGATGAATCCTGAAATTATGGATCGTTTTGAGCGTATTGCAAGTGTCATGGCTTCATCAAAATTTGCAGTGCCGAAACATCTTCAGGGCAATACTGGAGATTGTTTAGCCATCATTATGCAATCAGCACAGTGGCAAATGGACCCTTTTGCCGTAGCTCAAAAAACTCATCAAATTAATGGTGTATTAGGGTATGAAGCGCAACTTGTGAATGCTGTGATTACCAATCGTGCACCTATCACAGGTCGTTTAAATTTTGAATGGTATGGCGATTGGGCAAAGATCAACGGCAAGGAAGATAAATCATGGGATAAAGGCATTAAAGTCTGGGCAACATTAAAGGGTGAAACTTCTCCACGTGAAATTGATATTTCTATGGGACAAGTAGGCTCAGTACGCAATTCACCTTTATGGGTAAGTGATCCACGCCAACAACTTGCGTATCTTGCTATTAAACGTTGGTCACGCTTATATACACCCGATGTAATTCTAGGTGTTTATACCCCAGATGAAATTGCTGAACGTGAAGAACTTGATGTTACCCCAGTTCAATCAACGGTAAAAAAACATCAAGGTGCATCGGGTTTAAAAGCTCAGATGGCTGAACGTGAACAGTCTCAAGAAACTGTTATTGATATGGCACCCGAGTTCAATACAGCAGCATTAATTGCACAAATTTATGCGACTGAAACACTGGAACAGCTAAAAGAAGTCAGCAACACAGTACCTACTAACTTAGGTGAACCAGCTCAAACTGATATTAAAAATGCTCATGGCTGGCAGAAGTTCTACCTTCAGTTGGTTGTTGATCTTGAAGACGCAGCGGATGTTGAAACCATCAATAAGATTATGGGTGAGCGTTTTGAGCCTCACACTTCTGGCTTATCTGATGTTCAAATCGACAAGATCAATTCGATTTACGAACGCAAAGCAGCTGAATTAACAGCATAACACTGGCATGTGGTGCCCTCACACATGAGGGTACCAATAGTGAGATAGAAATATGAATCCAACTATTGAACAACAACATGCCATTGATATGGCATTACATGGACAGTCTTGTAAAGTGACCGCATACGCCGGTGCTGGTAAGACTTCTACCCTTAAACTGATTGGTAATGCAAAGCATCATCAACATGGCATGTACTTGGCATTTAATAAGGCTATTGCAACAGAAGCACAGTCTAAATTTAACCATAATGTTAAGTGCAAAACATTTCACAGCCTAGCTTATAACTCTGTTCCGCGCTGGCTGACTAATAAATTAAAAAATCGTCGCTTGATGTCAAACCAATTGGCATCTCGCCATGATCTTGAGAATTATCAAGTACCAGTGGCATTGGTTAAACAACGTGGTGAGGATGACCAGAAGCGTTTATTTAATTCAAAACGTATGGCCACATCTATGATGAATGCCGTTGGTTATTTCTGCCGATCTAATTACAGCGAAATTCAACTATCACAAGTTTACGCTGCTTTACCTGATTGGATGGATGATACATATCGTGCTGAATTGGCAAATATCCTTTTACCTAAGGCACATGATTACTGGAATGACATTTTAAATCCTGCTGGTATTAACCGTCTCGAACATGACCATTACCTAAAATATTGGGCATTGAGCAATCCAGTGATTAATGCTGACTTTATTTTATTTGATGAAGCACAAGATGCTGATCCTATTATGTTGAATGTTTTGAGTAAGCAACGTGCTCAGGTAATTTATGTGGGTGATCGTCACCAGCAAATCTATGCGTTTCGTGGTGCTGTCAATGCGATGCAATCCCTAGATATTGCTGAAACACGTTTAAGTCAATCATTCCGTTTTGGTGAAAACATTGCTGATCTTGCGAATAAAATTTTGTTCAATGTTTTGGATGAAGAAATTCCATTACGTGGTTTTGAACAAATTGACTCCAATGTTGGTGAAGTCACCGATATGGTTGCAGATGCATTTATCTATCGTACCAATGCTGCTGCCCTTTCCAACATGGTTGAGCTGGTAAAAATTGGACGTGAACCGCGTTTGGAAGTTGATACAGGTTCTTTATTAAAAAACATTGAAGATGCTAAAAAAGTTAAGTCTGGAATAAAAGTCCACGATGGAAGTGTATTTGAAGGCTTTAGCAATTGGGAAGAAGTCATTGAATACACAAATGAAGTCTCTGGAAATGACTTAAAAGCACTTGTTAGCCTAATCAATAAAGTGGGTGAAGAAGCTCTAATCAGCTCATTACTAAAAAGTAATTCTAGTGATTATGACTGCATTGTGACCACAGCTCATAAGTCTAAAGGCTTGGAGTTTAACAAGGTCAAACTTGGTGGTGATTTCTTTTATAAAGAAGCTGCTGCACCTGGTGAAAAAATCCTAACCGAAGATGAAGCTCGACTTTTATATGTTGCTGCTACTCGAGCTAAAAAGCAGTTAGATATTTCTGCATTGAACCCACTATTTAAAAAGATTGGATATAACACTCAAGCTGAGGTAGCAACATGATCACTCGCCTACCTTGCCGATTTACAAACTTATTCACTTACTGGTTGTACTGTGATGGATACAGGCCACAAGTGAAAAAAGATGCTGTGGTTATGCGTCGTGGCGATAGTGTTCTCAAAATATTCTGCCACAAAGGCCGAATGCAGCAAGATTATTTGATGAATGAAGCATGTCAGCGAAAATTCAAGCAATTTTGTGGATGCCACTTAAACGGATATCGAGAGTTTTTAGTCGGCTTAGAGCGCGAAGCAAGAGTTGAAGTAGCTCGTAGTAAAAATTTTAACTATTTAATGGTGGCGTGATGGATATTCAAAAACTAACAAAAGAACAGGCGGTAATAATTACAGGATTCACAGGAATTTTATGTGGTTCATTTAGTGATTTTCATGCTGATGTTGAAAAACGATTGGGGCGTGGTGTTCAAACTTTTGAAATGGGTATGAAGTCCTTCATGACTGACATTAAAAAACTTTATGAGGCTGATTTTATAGAAATTGCAACTGTCTGCAATCAAGAAGAAAAAGCCATAATCCAAGCACGGGAGAATTCGTAATGGGAGTAGCGATCAATCGAAATGACCAAATCGACACATCAATGATGTTGATTCTGCGTTATAAAAGACCTGTTGTTGCCTTAAAAGATATTGTGGAAGATTACATGCCACATTTAGATATCGCAGCTGCAAAACAACGAGCAGCTAAATGTAAACTACCTTTTCCAGCATTTAAGGTGGATGGTAATAAATCTGAATACTTTGTAAACTTAACGGATGTTGCAGTTTGGTTGGATTCACTGCAAAAAGAGTCTCAAAGAAATTGGAGTGAGGTGAATTGATTTCACCTCCTTTTTTTACGCCAATTCTACGCCATACGCCACGTAAAAAACACTAAGATATTGATTTTAAATTATAATTATAAATAGTCTAACCCACCAGCCATCGGAGCAACGATCAAATTATTTGACAGTTGATATGAACCAATATACATATATTTTCTTACAATTTCTGATCAACATAGTATACTTCATTCGCCCGTTCGGCTCATCTTTTTGTGCGGTGTTGTCTTCATTATGAACCAATCGTTTTCGACTCGTCCTCTATTCAAAACATTTAGCCTCTTGGCAATCAGCATAAGCTTAGTGGCTTGTGGTGATAATGCTTGGTGGTCAAATAATAAAGAACCCGAAATGAAGGCAGAACAAATTACCAAAGTACTGCCACCGCGTGTGAATGATCGCCAGTCTTGGTCGCAAGATATCTTCGATATCATGCAACAACTTAGTATTCCTAAAACCAAGCAAAATGTATGCAGCATTGTGGCCGTAGTCGATCAGGAATCTAACTTTGTCGCTGACCCTGCTGTACCAGGCTTAGGCGAGAAAGCAGTTCAGGAAATCAATACGCGCCTCAAAGAGAAGTTTGAAGCGAAACTAGGTGAAACCATTGGCGGCACTGTGGCAGGTTATTTTGAGGATGTGCTCAAAAACCAACCTTCACCAGAAAATAACTATATGAGCCAAATGCGCAAAGTCAGAACTGAGCGTGAACTCGATTTGCTTTATCGTGAAATTTTTGACTATATGTCGAAGCATTATCATGTCAGTGCCCTAACAGGCGCAGCGAAATTGGTTGGACAAGATATTGGCGAAAAAATGAACCCGATCACGACACTGGGTTCTATGCAAGTGCATATTAATTATGCCAAAGAACATAAACGTCAAAGCGGAAATATTGCTGAACTACGTAATGATCTCTATACCCAATACGGTGGCCTATATTATGGTATCCATCGTTTGATGGAATATTCTGCCGATTATGACAAAGCCATCTATCGTTTTGCCGATTACAACTCAGGCATGTATTCAAGCCGCAATGCAGCTTTTCAAAAGATGCTTGAAGTCATACAAGGTAAAGACCTTGATTTAGATGGTGACCTGTTACTTTATAATAAAGATGGGAATGTACAATCTGTACTGAGCCAATCTGAAAAAGAAGTGATCTCAGCGTTTACCAACAATAAAATTCTGGTTACTCCGCGTCAAATTCGTGCGGATTTAAAGAAAGAAAAAGAGAAGAAGTTCGAAGATACACAAACTTATTTAGCCGTTCAAAAGTTGTATCAAAGTAAAACCAATAAAGAACCTATTTATGCAATTATGCCTGAAGTCGTTATTTCGGGCCCTAAACTGAGCCGTGACTACAATACCAATTGGTTTGCCAGTCGAGTTAATGGACGATATGAAACATGCATGCAAAGAGCGAAACGCATAAAACTCTAAATCTTGCTTTATTTGATTTCGATGGAACACTCTATCCAAGAGACAGTTTCACAGGGTTTATTTTCTTTGCACTATCAAAACGCCATATTGTCAAAAGAGGCTTGAAAATCCTGCCATGGATTCAAGCCTATTATTTACGCCTCTACCCTGCGCATGCCATGCGACCACGTTTATTCCAGAGTATGTTTAAAGACATTTCTGTAGATGTGGTTGAGCAACTTGCTCACGAATATGCACAGAAACTCACTAAAAAATTAGATCCCGATTTATTCCAGCAGCTTCAACTACATCAGCAACGTGGTGATCACATTGTTCTAGTATCAGCATCGATTGATCTTTATTTGGCTCCAATTTGTGAAGTTCTCAATATTGAATTACTGTGCACCCAAACTGAAACTAAAGATGGACGTTTAACGGGTCGCTACAGTTCAGAAGATTGCAGTTGTGAGCAAAAGAAATTGCGCATTTTACAAAGCTACAATTTAGCAAATTATCAAACGATTTATGCCTATGGCAATAGTGAAGAAGATCTAGAAATGCTCTCTTTAGCAGACCATCCTTATATGATGGGAGTAGAGCAAGCTCTTCCCTCCTTAGAGCTGAAACAATTGAACCAAGCAGACATAAAAAAGCCCGCTTAATGCGAGCTTTTTTATTTTTAAACAATTTAGTAGATTGCCATATGATCACGATGGATCATTTCTAGCGATCGTGCTTCACCTAAAACCTGATAGACTTTTTCTGATGATAAACCTTTAATCATTTCGGCAGAACGTGAACTAAAATTCACACGACCTACTGCGACACGACCACCGTTTTTATCAACACATTCAACTACATCACCACGATCAAAATGTCCTTCAATCGCTCTGACTCCGACAGGCAATAAACTACGATGTTTGAGCTTAATCGCTTCAACAGCACCATCGTCAATCACTAAACGACCCGCAGTTTGTAAATGCGCTGCCAACCATTGCTGATGTGCTGTCACACGATCATTGTCAGTGGTAAATAAGGTACCCAACATCTCACCCGCCATTAGGCGAGCCAGCACATTTTCGCTTTCCCCACTGGCAATCAAGGTAGGACAACCCGACTTTGCCGCTAGACGCGCAGCGCGAACCTTGGTGACCATACCACCACGACCAAGTACACCACCGCCACCCGCCATTTCAAACAAACGATCATCGAGTGCTCGAACAGCAGAGAACAATTTTGCATTTGGATTGCTACGTGGATCTGAATCAAACATACCTTGTTGATCCGTTAAGATAATCAACAATTCTGCCTGTACCTGACCCGCAACCATCGCTGCCAAAGTATCGTTATCACCAAACCGAATTTCATCAGTAGAGACGGTGTCATTTTCGTTAATGACTGGAATGACATGCCAATCAATCAAGTTCTGCAAAGCATCACAAGAGTTGAGATAACGACGACGATCAGCGAGATCATCATGCGTGAGTAACACTTGTGCAGTTTGGATACCATGTTGATCCAGTACGCTTGACCATGTATGGATTAAACCCATTTGGCCAATAGCAGCACAAGCTTGTAGACTGGGTAGATCAGTGGGTCGACTCGCAAGTTTCATGCGTACCATCCCTTCTGCAACTGCACCTGAGGACACAAGAATAATCTCATGTCCAGCATTGTGTAGATCTGCAATTTGTTTCGCCCAGTGCGAAATTGCATTTAAATCTAGACCTTGCCCATTTGCAGTGAGTAAAGATGATCCGATTTTAACAACGATTCGTTTACACGCATTGAGCTGACGTTGCCCATCGACCACTTCTATCATTTTTCCCTCGGTTTACTAGTCACGAATGTAGACGCTTTCTACATCGCCTTCGTCTTCATCGTCATCAAAGTCTTCATCATCGTCCAAACCAGCTTCACGCTGTGCTTTACGCATGGCACGATATGCTTCTTTCGCTGCGATGGTTTGTTCACGTGTCTCAGCTTCAAGCTGCTCACGGAATGCTTTCACTTCTGCTGCATACTCAGGATCTTCAACTTCGCGCTCACGTTGTTGTTCGATTTGATCCATTAAGTAATACACAACTTCTTTGGTTCCTTCCGACATAAGACCAGAAGTTTTAAATACAGGACCTTTCCACTGCAATTCATCGAGAATGTGCTGACACCATTCTTCTCTTGATTCTTCTGCAATTTGATCCAGTTTATTTAACACCAAGACCACTGGCAGTTTTGCCAATGTCGGAGAGAATTTTTCTAACTCACCTAAAATCGCTCTTGCATTATGAGCTGGATCAGAACCATCAATTGGCTGAACATCAACAATATGCAAAAGAATACGCGTACGCGCCAAATGCTTAAGGAAACGAATTCCTAGACCAGCACCTTCAGCAGCCCCTTCGATTAATCCTGGAATATCTGCCATCACAAATGAACGATGACGATCCGCATCAACCACACCGAGGTTTGGTACCATCGTGGTAAACGGATAATCTGCAACTTTTGGTTTTGCTGCGCTGACTGCACGAATGAACGTTGACTTACCTGCATTTGGCATACCGAGTAAGCCAACATCTGCAAGTACTTTCAACTCTAAACGCACTTCACGATATTCACCTTTGATCCCGTGCGTACACTTACGTGGTGAACGGTTAGTCGATGATTTAAAGTGAGTATTACCTAAACCACCATCACCACCATGGGCAACTTTTACACGCTGACCATCAGCGACCAAGTCACCAATAATGTCACCAGATTCAGTATCTACAATGGTTGTACCGACTGGCACTTTCAAAATAACGTCTTCGCCGCCACGACCAGAACAGTTCGCACCCGAACCATTTTTACCACGCTCTGCACGATAGCGACGCGTATAACGGTAATCTACCAATGTGCTGGTATCATCATCAGCTTGAATATATACACTTCCGCCACGTCCCCCATCACCGCCATCTGGGCCACCAAAAGGGACAAATTTTTCACGGCGAAAACTGGCTACGCCATTGCCACCGTCGCCAGCCTCTACGGTAATGACTGCTTCATCAACAAAGCGCATGTGCCAATCCTCAAATTCTTAAAAGCGGACTATTTTGCCACATTTTAAGAAAATTCTCGAATAGAAAAATCAGCAAATTGATTTTTTTAAATTTATTATTCGTTCAATATTCAATTTCATTATCCAAGTCAACGAACTATAGAGATTTTTTAGCTAATTATGGTCTCACATTCTTCAAAGGCAGTTCCATTTGCATATCTAAATTGGCTTTGGTCTGTTGCACCGAGTTATACATGATTGCATCAAAGGAAGAAATCTTACTCATATTAATTGCATCATTCATATAAAAGCTCGGTTTAAATTGATGCTTCACCGGCAAATCTACAGTTTCATCAAAAGCAAAATATACAGGTCCATCAAAAACAATTTTCACAGGAACGGTATAAGTACGTTTCAATTGAAATGGGATATCCAAATTTACTGGAATATTCAAACTCAAAGGAAACTTGGGCAATAATTTATTCTGATAGATCAAATCGGTACTGGTTTCAATCGGTACGACTTCATCTACTTTCAGCGTGGTTTCATAGTTGATATCAACCGTAATCGGTGTTTCGACTTCAAAACTTAAATCAGCCAAATATTTGCCTTTTAAAGGCAATTGTAGAGTCCGATCAATGTCCAATACCGTATTGAGTTGACCTTCCGACTTCACTCTTAGGTGATCACCTACTTGGATCTTGGTGCCCAAGGATTCAGGCAAACGAATATCTGCCTGTTGCGCAGAAACAATCAAAGATGCCTGAATATTTAAATAAAACCAAAATAGGATCGCCACCAAAGTCGTGACAATCACAAAGCTAATCAGCAGGCTTTTCAGTGTTTTGGGCATCTCCATTACTCACCTGCTTTTATATCGTGTTGAGCTGCTTGTACTTCGACAGGCTGAGCTTTGACACGATCCAAATACATCGTGGATAACGGAATCTTTAATTCACCCTGTGCAATTTTGACAGGTAAGGTATTTTTAACATCGACAGTAGCATTAAGCTCAGAAGTGATCGGTACATTCAAATTGCCTTGAATTGGAATGTTCGCATTCAGCTGTGCTTTCAAAGGAATATGCAAATTTTCCTTAAGTTCAGTACGAACGGGCGCATCAAACTTCAAATGTACTTTTTGCTGTAGCGGTACTTGAATATCAATCGGCACATCCAGTTGTAAAGGAATTGAACCTTTCAATGGTAAGGTGACGTCCTTACCTAAAATTTTAACCTGTACCTTGGTATCAATCGGTAGGCTTTGATTAACCTTAATCGTTTCCTTTACAGGAATCGTGGTACTGATTGGAACTAAATTATCAAAATAAACCCGTGGCGTCAGGGTTTGAGTCAGAGGAACATTCAGCTGTTCATTAATTGGAATCTTGGCATCGACACGACCATTCACATCCACATTGAGCGCATCTTTAACCTTCACACGAACCTGCAAAGGCTCTTGTAAGTCGATGGCGACATCTTGATTCTTTAATGGAATATAAATATTAAAATGCTTAAATACCCACATCGCGATATACACACCACACAAGTTGGCAACCACAATTAAAGCAAATACCACTAATAAACGTCTGAACTGCAACAATGAACGATTCCTTATTAATTATTTCCCTTTTCCATTATTCTCATCGATTTTTATGTTTTATTCAGCATATATTCTGTACAGTCAATAAAAAAGCCCAGTTTATTAACTGGGCTTTTTATCATTCTGCAAACAAATTATGCATTTGTTTCAGCAGGGATTTTTGTATAGCTTACGCCACACATTTGTTCAGCGATACGTAATACTTGGCAGCTATAACCCACTTCGTTATCGTACCAAACATAAGCAGTTAAACGTGTGCCTGAAGCAATTGTTGCTTGCGCATCAAATACACCAGCTGTACGTGAACCAATAAAGTCACTTGATACAACTTCAGTTGAGTTGGTATAACCAATTTGACCTTGTAAACTAGAGTTGATTGAGATTTGACGAATGTATTCGTTCACTTCTTCACGATCAACTTCTTTCTCTAAGTTAAGGTTCAAGATTGCAAGAGATACGTTTGGTGTTGGTACGCGTACAGAGTTACCTGTCAACTTACCTTTAAGACCTGGTAACGCTTTTGCAACTGCTTTTGCAGCACCAGTTTCAGTAATGACCATGTTCAATGTTGCGGCACGGCCACGACGGTCAGCTTTATGATAGTTATCAATTAAGTTTTGGTCGTTTGTGAACGAGTGAACTGTTTCAACATGACCATTCAATACTTTGTATTTGTCATCTAAAACTTTTAATACAGGTGTAATTGCGTTAGTTGTACAGCTTGCAGCAGAGATGATTTTGTCTTCATCTAAGATGTCAGAGTTGTTCACACCAAATACAACGTTCTTCATCTCACCTTTACTTGGTGCAGTTAATACCACACGTGCAACACCTGCACATTTCAAGTGTTGGCTCAGGCCTTCAGCATCACGCCACTTACCTGTGTTGTCGATAAGAAGTGCATTTTCAATACCGTAAGCAGTGTAATCCACTTCGCTTGGGCTTGATGCATAGATCACTTTAATGAATTGACCATTTGCAATGATTGCTTCGTTTTCTTCATCTACAGAAATCGTACCGTCAAAAGTACCGTGAATAGAGTCACGACGTAATAGAGAAGCACGTTTCGCCAAGTCACCATCAGATGATTTACGAACAACAATTGCTTTAAGGCTTAAACCACGACCCAAACCAGATTGGCTGATGATTAAACGTGCTAGGATACGGCCGATACGACCAAAACCATAAAGAACAACATCTTTAGGCGCAGCAGCAGTCACGTTACCTTGGATTGGAGCAACCGCTTGAGCAACGAAAGCATCAACATCGCCACCTTGGTTTTTATATTCAACAGCGAGTTTACCGATATCAACTTCAGCTGAACCGATGTTCTCAACTTTCATTAACGCTTCCAAAATTGGGAAGGTATTTACAACAGAAAGTTCAACATCAAGCATACGTGTACGGCGATGCGTTTTTAAAATTTGAATAACTGAACGGTTAATTAAAGAACGGCCGTAAACAGAAACAACAATATTTTTCTCACGGTACAATTGACCAATTAAAGTAATCATACGTTCCGCGATTTCTTCACGGTTTTTCCAACGACCTTGGTGTTCTGCGTGTAGGGCAATGATAGTGTCTTTGCTCACTGATACGTCCTCTAATTTATATATACTGGGCGTGAATTTTTAAAACGCCATAATTGTAATAGAATTATCATCAAGATTGAATCAAAAGCTGCTAAACGAGCTAAGATTTTGTCCTAATTGACTATAAATTCATAAAATACCTATAATTATTTTTGTGAATTTTGGTAGAAATCCATTTTCATCATCAAAATAGCTGCAACTTAGTGCACTTACATAACAGTTTTATTGATAGTTCAGCGTAATAGATAAGCACTTTTAGCTTTTATCATCCAAATTCACCCGTTGCGAATACTGTTTTAAGTTCAATTCTAGATGTTGCTTGCGCTTCCTCTGTTGATACAAATGTATTGCCCCTTCAATCACCAGTACCAACACAGCCAACCAAATTGGGATATAGGTTAACCATTCATCTGCCCCGATTTTTTCTCCAATCAGCAAAGAGACCAAGGCCAACAAAACAGGTTCCAAATAGCCCAGTAAACCGAAAATAATTAAAGGTAAATAGCGACTCGCAAGAATATAACTACCTAGCCCAATGGCACTGAGCAAACCTAGCCCAATCACCACCAAGATCAAACTCGGATATTCTAAAAACTTGAGATAAGGTGTATCCCCTGTTTGGGTAAAGAAAATCGCAACAGGAAGAATCAGTAAAAGATCCCACCAGAACCCACCTAAATTATCAGTTTGAATCTTTTTGCGAAGAATAAAATAAGCTGCGTAGCCCAAAGCAACAAAGGCAGTTTCCCAAGCAATACTGCCTAAACGCCATACCTCATGTCCGACACCAAATGCTGCGAGTAATACCGCAACGTACTGCAACTTTGAAAGCTTTTCACCATATAGGATACTTCCAGCCAACACCAAAACCAGAGGTAATAGGAAATAACCCAATGAGACCTGTAGCCCACGACCATGCATAGGTGCCCACAAAAACAGCCATAACTGCGCTGATGTCAGTACCGATGTAATGATTAAAAGTAGTAATAACGAGGGCTGCGCGACAATTCTTTTAAAGACGTGTTTGATATGACTTAAATCACCACTGAACCACATAAATAGCGTTAAAACGGGCAAGGTCGCAATGATGCGCCAACCAAAGGTTTGTTCACTATCAAATGCACCAAGCAATTGGGTATAAAAATACAAAACCCCAAAAGTAACTGAAGCCAAAACTGAATAAGCAATTCCTTTAAACATTTTAGGCCTCTAATTTTAGGGAATCTTCCAAAATACGTGATTTATCCACTATTTAAAATTAAAAAAACCATGCAAGCATGGTTCTTATTCAGTATATCGTATTTATTTAATGATGTTCAGGATAAATCACATCACCAACATCATAACCTAATGATTTAGCATAATTTAAATATTCATGAATAATTTCTTTTTTGGGATTAGGTATCCGTGAAAGTACCCATAAATATTTACGGCGCGGTTCTCCAACCAGTACCGTTTGATAATCAGCATCGAGTTTTAAAATCCAGTAATCACCCCGGATCACAGGGACCCAACGCACGACCTCTGGCAAGAAACTTACTCGCAATTTAGTATTAAATGGTGCATTGGCAACAAAAGCTTCACCCACACTTTGCTGTACGTTGCCTTCACTGTCATAACACTTGTTATCAACAACAATATTGCCATTTTCATTTAAGGTATAAGTCGCGGTGACGTTATAAGCGCATTTACGCTCAAAAAACATTGGTTTTCGCGCGACTTCGTACCAAACTCCCAAATACTTATCGAGTTCAACTTTATCGACTGTCGATAACGGTTTTGCTTGTGCATAAGCAATCGTTCCAACAGCCAACCCAGTTAAGACAGCCCCACCAATCGCAATCTTTGCAAGGCGCCAACTCGCTTTCGGGAAATTTTTAATAAAAGGCATGAGAAATCCTCAAAACAGTAATTTGTTATCAATAGTCATATAGTTAGCAATTTAAAATAGCTTACTTTGTGAACAAAAACTGTTGCGATATGTATCCCTTTTGAGGATTTCTCTGTTTGATTATGACTGCAACATATGTGCTTTGAGACGAACAATCTCATCACGTAATCTTGCAGCTTGTTCAAACTGGAGCTCTTTCGAGGCTTTTAACATTTCCTTTTCCAGTTTGCCAATATGCTTTGCAAACAGTTTTGGGTCTGATAACAAATGCTGTTCATCTGCACTGATTGCCTGTGCTTGCTCAAGCACTTTTTCATCAATTTCATCATCACTGAGTACTTCACCCGTATCGATTTCCTTGATGGTTTGGCGCACCGCACTACGTGGTGTAATACCATGTAATTCATTAAATTCAATTTGTTTATTACGACGGCGATCTGTTTCATCCATCGCTTTACGCATTGAATCAGTAATACGATCAGCATATAAAATCGCTTTACCTTTGACATTACGTGCTGCACGACCAATGGTTTGAATCAATGAACGTTCTGAACGCAAGAAACCTTCTTTATCGGCATCTAAGATTGCAACCAAAGATACTTCTGGCATATCCAGACCTTCACGCAGCAAGTTAATCCCAACCAATACATCATGCACGCCCGTACGTAGTTCGTGAATAATTTTGACACGCTCAACCGTATCGATATCTGAGTGCAGATAAGCCACTTTAACGCCATATTCTTTAAGATATGAGGTTAAATCCTCAGCCATACGTTTGGTCAAGGTTGTAACCAATACTCGCTCGTTGAGTTGTTTACGAATATTAATTTCAGAGAGCACATCATCCACTTGGGTTAATACCGGACGCACTTCAATTTCAGGATCAATCAAACCTGTTGGACGTACCACTTGCTCAACAATTTGCTCTGACTTTTCCAACTCATAATGTGCAGGCGTTGCGCTGACAAAGACCGTGGTTGGAACAATCCGCTCCCATTCTTCAAATTTCATTGGACGGTTATCCAAAGCACTTGGTAAACGGAAACCATAATTCACCAAGTTTTCTTTACGTGAACGGTCACCTTTATACATCGCCCCAATTTGTGGAACGGTCACATGTGATTCATCAATGATCAGCAAGGCATCTTCAGGGATATAATCAAACAAGGTTGGCGGCGCTTCGCCTGCCCCACGACCAGAAAGGTGACGTGAATAGTTTTCAATACCGTTGGTATAACCCAACTGCTGCATCATCTCTAAGTCATAACGCGTACGCTGTTCAATCCGCTGCGCTTCTAATAATTTGTCATGCTCTTTGAAAAATTTGAGCTGATCTTTCAACTCATCTCTAATGGTGTCAATAGCACGAGTTAAATGATCTTTCGGGGTCACATAATGACTCTTTGGATAAATGGTCACACGCGGCACTTTACGCACCAATTTTCCAGTCAAAGGATCAAACCAACGAATCGAATCGACTTCATCGTCAAATAATTCGACCCGTATCGCGTCTTTATCCGATTCCGCAGGGAAAATATCAATAATTTCACCACGGATACGATAGGTACCACGTAAGAACTCCAGTTCATTGCGGGTATATTGCATCTCTACTAGGCGACGAATGATCTCATCGCGACTAACACGATCGCCTTGTACGATATGCAACAGCATTTGCATATAGGCATTTGGATCACCCAAACCATAAATTGCAGAAACTGAAGCGACAATAATGGCATCACGACGTTCTAACAACGCACGTGTCGCAGAAAGACGCATTTGGTCGATGTGATCGTTGATTGCAGAATCTTTTTCAATAAAGGTATCTGACGAAGGCACATACGCTTCGGGCTGATAGTAATCGTAATAACTGACGAAATACTCAACTGCATTATTCGGGAAAAAAGCTTTAAATTCACCATACAACTGAGCCGCAAGGGTCTTGTTATGTGCCATGACAATTGTTGGACGTTGCGTCTGAGCAATCACATTGGCCATGGTATAGGTTTTACCCGACCCTGTTACCCCAAGCAGTAATTGATTACGAAAACCTTGGTCAATACCACTAACCAATTTCTCGATTGCCTGAGGTTGATCTCCCGCAGGTTGATAATTGGTGACTAACTCAAAAGGTTGGTTTTCGCTCATATAGAGATACTCAACTGATTGGATGGCTATTTTCACTTTCTAATGGGGGCAACAAACTGCTTTTTAAAGTCTAACGATACTTTTGAATTGTTATGCAATTTCCAACACAGTCAAATCAAGAGATTGCCCTAGTCTTTAAAAAAGCGCGCAATTTATACTTATAAACCTAAAAAACTTAACAGAATGGGGTTAAATTTCAATCTCGTTTTGATATTAGTTGTTAACTACAACTCCTAGACAATACATCACAGTATCAAAGACTCTGCCAAGAAAGCCATGATATATATTTTAGTGCTTAGCAATACTTGAATCTAATCGTCATTGGAATAGCGTCACTCAGAAACATGTCTTGAATAAATTAATCTCAAGCAAGACTTGACCCGCTACGCAATCAACTGCAACATGGACTTATACTCGATTTCAATGATAAGAATATGACTTACCAATATCACGATGAAACAATCGTAACGGAACTCCCAGAAGATACGGTCTTTGTTTTTGGTAGTAATTTAGCAGGGATACATGACAGCGGTGCGGCCCGTGTCGCGGCACAACATTTTGCGGCAGTCAAAGGTGTTGGTCGTGGCTGGGCTGGACAAACATTCGCAATTCCAACACTGAATGAACACTTACAACAAATGCCATTGGCTCAGATAGAGCATTATGTCGAGGACTTTAAAGTCTACGCAAAACACCACCCTAAAATGAAATACTTTTTAACGGCATTAGGCTGCGGTATTGCAGGTTATAAAGTATCTGAAATCGCCCCATTATTTAAAGGCATTCACTCCAATGTGATTTTTCCAGAATCTTTTCGCCCCTATATCGAAGAAGATGCTGTTTCACAATTTCCAGACCTAACTGCTGATGCGGTACATGCTTTTATTTCAGATAAGGTCATTTTCTATTTCGATCATGGCTACGAGTCTTTCGAAGAAGCACTCGATCAAACTCAGTTAACTGCAGCTGAAAAAGCCATTGCTTTAGTTGTTTTAAATGAAGAGCTGTACCCACGTGATCGTTATGGTCGCGGTCGTGAACATGAAATCAACGACATTTTAGGCAAGCTCAATGGCAAAATTTTCAACTTCCATAACAATGCTGAAGGTGCAATGACCTTTGTGAGTGTAATTATTGCCTTGATGGAACTATATGATATTGATGAGTATGATTTTCTCAAACTATGGCGTGGTGAACTAAAAATACAACACCCATTAAACCGCCATTAATAAGAAAAAAAGCCAATCAGATTGATTGGCTTTTTTATTAACGCTTACCCATCGAACGACGTGTACCGCGTGGTGGCATCCAAGTGCGATCAGCATATTGTTCAGGTTTTGGACGAACCTGATTATGCGTTGCATCCTCAGCATCATCCTGAGCAGATGGCATTGGAAAAGGCAATTTCACCAAAGCTTTTTTGGCTTTAGGTTGTTGGGTTCTCATTGGAATTCTCTCGAAATCTAGATTTCTAGCCGCATATTGTAATAGATTTTTGCGCTTTTGATAAAAATAAAATATGTAAAAAAACACAATGATTCTAATGCTTAAAATTTAGTAACTTTTTATGCGATTCTGGCAAGTTTCAGCCACAAAGAAGTCGATTTAGGCTAAGATAACCTGCTTTTTATTTTTTAATCCCATAAGAAGGAATAATGCCGTGGACGTACGTCTCTCTGATCGTGTCAATGCCATCAAACCGTCCCCTACACTTGCAGTGACCAATAAAGCCGCTGAGCTTAAAGCTGCTGGTAAAAACGTGATTGGTTTAGGTGCAGGCGAACCAGACTTTGATACCCCTCAACACATCAAAGATGCTGCAATTGAAGCGATTAATAAAGGCTTTACAAAATATACAGCTGTAGACGGTACTCCAAGCTTAAAAAAAGCAATTATTGCGAAATTCAAACGCGATAATAATTTAGATTATCAAGCCAACCAGATTCTGGTGTCTTGTGGCGGTAAGCAAAGTTTCTTTAACTTGGCACTTGCTTTGTTAAACAAAGGTGATGAAGTGATCATCCCTGCACCTTTCTGGGTAAGCTATCCAGATATGGTGATTATTGCTGAAGGCACACCCGTAATCGTGAAATGTGGTGAAGAACAACGCTTCAAAATCACACCAGAACAGTTAGAAGCGGCAATCACACCAAATACTCGTCTAGTGGTATTAAACAGCCCTTCAAATCCAACAGGTATGATCTACACCAAAGCTGAGTTAGAGGCTTTGGCAGAAGTATTACGTCGTCATCCACAAGTATTTGTTGCATCTGATGACATGTATGAACCAATTCGTTGGGAAGATGAGTTCTACAATATCGCGACTGTTGCACCAGACTTATATGACCGTACCATTGTTTTAAATGGCGTATCTAAAGCCTATGCAATGACAGGCTGGCGTATCGGTTATGCAGCAGGCCCTGCAAAAATCATTGGTGCGATGAAAAAGATCCAATCACAATCGACTTCAAACCCAACTTCAATTTCGCAAGTTGCAGCTGAAGCTGCATTGAATGGCCCACAAGATGTACTTGAGCCAATGATTGAAGCGTTTAAACGTCGTCATGACCTCGTTGTGAGTGGCTTGAATGACATCAAAGGGATTTCTTGTCTTCCTGCTGATGGTGCTTTCTATGCCTATGCCAACATCCGTCCATTGATTCGTGCCAAAGGCTTAAAATCTTGCACAGAATTCTCTGAATGGTTACTGGAAGAAACAGGTGTTGCTGTTGTTCCTGGTGATGCATTTGGTTTAGGCGGTTTTATGCGTATCTCTTATGCGACTGCTGACGAGGTTTTAGTTGATGCTTTAGCACGTATTAAAAAAGCAGCTGATTCAATTGAAGGCGTTGATGCCGCAATTGCGTCGATTGCAGCAGAAAAAGCTGCGAAATAATTTTTCTGCAATAAAAAAGAAGCTTCTCAATGAAGCTTCTTTTTTATCTCTTAAATCAAAATCTTCAATACAATTAGAATTTCCTACAAGCTACACTATTCCGCAGATTCACCACTAAAAAGTGCAACGACCTCCGCTTCAGTCATCTTCTTGGTCGAATTTTGAAAAGCATAAAACTCAGGCTTACAATCAATATAGATTTCTAGATCGAGATTTAGATCTTTTGGTGACTCATTCAATGCAAATGCATTGATATTGCAATAATTCTGATCTTTAGTCCGCCAAAATAAATTGGTACCGCAGGCATTACAGAATCCTCGCTCGCCCCAAGCCGATGAGTTATAAACAGAGAGATGATCTTGTTTTAAAAATTTTAAGCTGCCCTGTTTAACATCAATCGTCATAATCACACCACTGGTCTGTCGACGACAAATCGAACAGTGACAGGCATGTACATCATGATTACTTAATTCGACTTCAAATGTGGTTTCACCACAAACACACTGTCCTTTCATTATAAATTTACCTTTTATTCAAAATTGTTATTTATGAATTATCCTTAGCATAAAACAAAGCAAGCATGCTGCAATCAATAATTTGTAAAACATGATATGGATCGATGAACTGTATTGACAGTCTCTGATGGAAAGACTACGTTATACACAAGTTCCTTTTTAGAACTATATAGGAAAAAATATGAAACACCCGAAAGAAATGAATGGACTTGAGTTTTTAACCGCGATGTGTGAAGGGAAAATTCCACCTGCCAGTATTAGTGAAACCATTCCGATGCAACCCGTAGAAGTTGCAGAAGGATTTATCAAATTTGAAGTTCAAGCAGATCAACGCCACCTTAACCCGCTGGGTGGAGTACATGGTGGTTTTGCTGCAACCGTACTTGATTCAGTGACAGGCTGTGCTGTTCATACGCTTTTAGAAGCAGGCGTCGGTTATGGCACCATTGATCTAAATATTAAAATGTGTCGCCCTATTCCTAAGAATCAAAAACTCACAGCGATAGGCAGCATGATCAATATCAGTAAAAATTTAGGTATTTCTGAAGGTAAGATTGTCGATGCAGATGGCAAACTTTATGCCCATGCAACCGCAACCTGCATGATCATTCGCCCATAAGCATAGATTAAGCAAATGGGCTATTTCATCATAGCCCTATGCAATGGCCTTATTCGCTTGAAAGTTTTTTGGTCGAATACATAAATGACTAAATACTGCGTATTGCCAAATGCTTTTCACTTGTACTGAAACAACCTTTTGCTCTGCCACAGACCAAGCCAAAGCAGTGTTTGCACCTAAAAATAATTCACCACCAAGTTGAAATAAATATAAAGGTGCGTGCTCGTCGACAGTTGATGTATTTTTTTGTGTGAGTAGATCTTTTGCCGTTTGAATTTTCCACTTATTACCAAACCATAATTGCAGTAAATCACCCAGATACAAGGCTTGTTGCTTAAACGGAAAAGTATTTATAAATGAATGTTCAACTGGCGTGTAATACTGCGCAGCATCTTGAATAATTTCGAGATAATGTTCTTGATAAAAAGACAAATTTGAAAAAATAGATTGAATATTTAGAATAGTCATTTCGACCTCCAGTTTAGCCATTTTAGTGCTGGCAAGTAGGGTTAAATCCACACTGTTTAGATAAATATCTAAACGCTCTTTCTAATTCGAATCTAGCAATAGCCTGTTCAAAGTTCAAGTTATTTTTCCTACTTTATCGTAATTGTGCAAATAAAAAGCATACGATGCAAAAATGAAAGAAACATGACAGTTTTATCTTGACCAATTTTAAAAGCTGCCTATAATGGCACTCAGATTCTCCCATAGCTCAGTCGGTAGAGCGACGGACTGTTAATCCGCAGGTCCCTGGTTCGAGCCCAGGTGGGAGAGCCAAGATTCTAAAAAGCCCAGATCATTGATCTGGGCTTTTTATTTTAAATAAACAAAATACCCTTATAACGACAATTACGATTATTTTGTTCATTTCATGTTGAGTATCGTATAAATTTCGACCTACCATATTATTTTAACTATAAGATAAAAATTAATGATGTTGTTAAGGAAAACACATAATGAAAAAACTTCTATTCTGTTTAATCGTCTTTTGTAGTCCAGCAATGGCCGCCCAAACCACTTGGTATGCTGGTTCCTCTTATAAAGGCACGGTGACTGTACCAATTGAAAGTGGTCCCAATGTCGTCTGGAAATGTAATGGTCGTGTCTGTAGCATGTCTGGCCCTTGGGGCAATGCACTCTCCTTAGATTCTTGTCAGAGTCTGGTCTTACGTATCGGTAAGATTAATTATTATAAAAACTCAGCAGGCGCAATCTGGAATGCCCGCTCCACTGAATTGGCACAATGTAATCAAGTTGCACGTTAATACTCAACATTTTTGTTAAGCGATTATTATTCATACTGATTTTACTTGACGGACTGCCATTTAGGCCCTAAAATTCGCTCCAGATTCTCCCATAGCTCAGTCGGTAGAGCGACGGACTGTTAATCCGCAGGTCCCTGGTTCGAGCCCAGGTGGGAGAGCCAAGATTCTAAAAACCCACTCTTAATTGAGTGGGTTTTTTATTTGCTCTTTGATAAATACATGTTTGAATCGAATCACTTCTTATTTCTAACGATTGGTTTTATTAGTACAGCTATCTTGCTTTTTAGCTGTATACGCCCTTTCTTTCCCAAACAAAAATTCTTTGCTCGACCTGTCATCACATCATTTGAATCAAGAATGTTTGTACGATTACAACAGGCCTTTCCACAGCATCATGTACTTGCGCAGGTAGCCTTTAGTGCATTGATTACTAGTGATCACTATAAGATCCGCAGTAAGTTTAATCGCAAGGTGACAGACTTTGTGGTTTTAGATCAGCAGATGAATGTTTTGGCGATTATTGAGTTAGATGACCCGAGTCATTTAGGCAAAGAATTAGAAGATCAAAAGCGCGATCAGATGTTACAAGAAGCAGGCTATCAAGTACAACGTTATACGGAGATTCCATCTATAAAACAGCTACAGATGGATCTCCGATAGTCAGCTAATTTAAGAAAAATTATTCCGCCTTTGTCGCTTGTTCAGCATTTTTCTGCTGTTCAAATTTCTTTGCCATTTCAGCGCGTTGCTGGTCATATTTTTTCTTGGTTTGCGCATCACTTTTCGCAGCAACAAAGGCCATACCTACAATAAAAATTGGAATTAACAATCCCAAACTCATTAATAACCAAGGGATTGATTTTTTCTCAACAGGTGGCTGGCTCATAAGTGATTTAAACTCAAATTGCATGGCTTTAAACTGTGCAACAATATAACAAAAAAGAGCCCCTATAAAGAGACTCTTTTTAAAAGTAAATTTCTTCTAAATAAGCAAAGAAATCTTAGAATTTACCAGTACAGTGAGGGCTTTGGCTGGCATCCTTCTGCGCATCCGTCAATACGATACCTGTACCTGCTGACATATTGGCTTGGATAAAGCCATAAGCATCCGCATTTTTACATACAATCGCTTGAGTATGACTCGCTCCAACAACTGGCACGAATGTGACTTTAGTACCCAATGCAATCAATCCTTTTTGCAAGGAATCTGTCACTGGATAAGGCACTGCCATATCTAATGTCCCCTGAATAATCATTACTGGACTGTTTATTTTCTTGGTCGCAGGTTGATTATCTGATAGGAATTTTTTCACTGTTGGATTTTCTTGGAAGTTACCCGCTAAGCCCGGATAGTCCAAAACAGTTTTAGTGGTATCTTTGCTGATAAAGTCACGAATATCTGCTGCAAACTTATTATGCAAATCATCTAAACAGATGCCATTTTCACCTGTCGTACCTTCGGCGAATTCAGCAATTGAGCGAGAACGTTCCTGAAAAATTTCCCGATAATTAAATTTAGAATCATAAGCAGTAATACCAACAGTGGTATATGCAGCATAAGCAAGCAGCTCTGCATAGACTTCAACCGCTGTACCTACTGGTGCAAGACCAGCCTGTTCTTGCTTAAGAATATTTGCAATTGCCTGTGGTGCAACAACAGAGATGATATAACCAAGGCTCGATGCAGGAGCGCCCGCAACCGCACCTTTGTAATTTGCATCATTATTTGCAAATTCAGCAGTACCCAATGAAGCATGACCACCTTGAGACTGACCAATAGACATCCATTGTCCATTGAGTTTCGCCCCATAATGATCTTTTGCTGCTTTTACCGCTGCAATCGCAGATTTAGCTTCACTACCCAAGTTTAGATATGGATGAATTCCTGGAGTCCCCAAACCTTCATAATCTGGCGCAATCACCACATAACCCGCCGCCAATAAAGTATCAGCGAGGATTTTAAAGCGAGGATTCACAGTATTATTACTTGGTGCACAGCTATCACCTACCCCAACCGTACCATGCTCCCAGACCACCACTCTATAACCATCAGCTGGCTGAGCAACTTTAGGGAACATCACCAATGCGGTTGCTTTGGCAGTGCGACCTTGAACATTCTCTATGTTATAAGTCATTACCTTGAGTGATGAGGCATTATCCACTTTATCCTTAGAATAAGTCGTTTCAGACAGATAGGTTTTATTCGAATCTACCCCGGTATAATCATCATCATTGTCATTACACGCTGTTAAAAATAATGCAGAAATCGAGAAAGTAACTGCTAAAGCAATGTTTGACCGTTTCATAAAATATCCTTTTAGTCCTTATCTTATTTTTGTGCATGAATCTACATGCCGTATTATTAAGGCATAAAAAAAGTGCCCTGCATAGGACACTTTTCAACTATTTAGTCAGATTAAAATATTAATTCTAAAAAAATTCCAAGAAAAATAATCAGTCCTACCCAACGATTGTGACGAAATGCCCAAAAACAAATTTGTGGATCACGATCTTTGGTTTTGAAAGCTTGATAGGCAAAATCTACCGCAACGATCAACAACGCAATCAATCCAAACGGTAACAACAGATTTTCTAAATATAAAGCCCCACCGATCAGCAACAAACTGAGAATCTGGAGTAACCCGATAATTTGTATATCGTAACGACCGAATAAAATCGCTGTCGATTTCACTCCAATTTTTAAATCATATTCTCGATCGGTAATCGCATACTGAGTGTCGTAAGCCACCGTCCATGCCAAATTACCAAAATATAAAAGCCAACAGGTTAAATCTAAGGGCTTCCCCATCGCGGTAAAAGACATGGGAATTCCCCATGAAAAAGCCATCCCTAAAACCACTTGTGGTAAGTGTGTATAGCGCTTCATAAAAGGGTAAACAAATGCCAGTACTAGACCTGCTAGGGCGCAATAAAACGTTGCAATCGGTAGAAAAAATAAAGTACACGCACTTGCTGCAACTAATCCCAAAAAAACATAAACCGCTTCGCGTGGACGAATGATGCCAGTGGCTAATGGGCGTGTTTTAGTACGCTCTACATGAGCATCGACTTTACGATCAGCGAAGTCATTAATCGCACAGCCCGCTGCACGCATAAAAATCGTGCCCAAAACCATCGCAATGAGAATCTGCAATGGCGGTAAACCACCAGCAGCAATCCATAGTGCCCACATGGTTGGCCAAAAGACCAGTTCTGTACCTACAGGCTTATCAAAACGGCATAGATAGTAATAGGCTTCTAAACGTTGCCGCCATGTTGTGTGTTGCACTGTTTCCATGATGAATCCTTAGAGTCAATGCTGTCGAATAAACTGTTCAAATGCGGGAAGAAATGTTTCTTGCACAATAAATTTGCAGCCATGCCAAGTATAGCAACTTTGTCTGGTCCAACCTTCTTCAAGATAAATAACCCGCCTTTCGCAGGCAGGATTGGTTCGTTGAAATAAAAACCAACCAATAGGCTTATTACGAATATGCCGAAATAATCGTGCTTTCTTATGTAAGCTTAAAATAGGAAAGATACTTTTTGCTTTTACCCAAGCTTCTGTTTCACTACCATAAAGATTGGTTTCACGTACCCATGCAATATGGTGTGCTGGCATTTGCATCCACTGGCTATCGTTAAAGGTGAGTCGTTGAAAATGCTCTTTTGTCCGTTCAACATGAAACTCCCCCTCACCCAGATCAGTCAATTGCTGAGTAAGAGAACCAGATGCATACAACCATTTTTTCATTTCAGTTGGGATCTCTCGTCCCTTAATTCTGTTTGGTCGTAAATTTCGCATGCTTGGCTCACTAAAAACATCGCGATTAGTGTACATGAATTTCTTTGGAAAAACGCATGACTTTCAATTGAATCAAAAACATAAAAAAAGCTCGCCGAAGCGAGCTTTTTCAATCTGTATGTATTACAGGCTGTAGTACATATCAAATTCAACTGGGTGAGTCGTCGTGTTAAGACGGCGCACATCTTCAGTTTTAAGTTCGATATATGCATCAAGCATTTCTTTAGTGAATACACCACCTTTCAACAGGAACTCATGATCCGCTTCAAGTGCAGCAATCGCCATTTCCAAGTTGTGAGCAACTGTTGGGATTTTTGCTTCTTCTTCAGGAGGAAGATCATACAAGTTTTTGTCAGCAGCTTCACCTGGGTGAATCTTGTTTTGAATACCATCAAGACCAGCCATTAACAATGCAGCAAAACCTAAGTATGGGTTCATTAATGGATCAGGGAAACGTGCTTCGATACGCTTGCCTTTAGGGCTAGAAACGTAAGGAATACGGATAGAAGCAGAACGGTTACGTGCTGAGTAAGCAAGCATAATTGGTGCTTCGTAGTGTGGAACCAAACGCTTATAAGAGTTTGTACCTGGGTTGGTAATCGCATTCAACGCACGCGCGTGCTTGATTACACCACCGATGAAGAACAATGCCATTTCTGATAAACCAGCATATTCGTCACCAGCAAACAAGTTCTTGCCATCTTTAGAGATTGACATGTGAACGTGCATACCAGAACCGTTATCACCAACCATTGGCTTAGGCATGAATGTCGCTGTTTTACCATATTGATGCGCAACGTTCCAAACTGCATATTTGAACTGTTGAACTTCGTCCGCTTTACGAACTAAGGTATTGAAGCTCACACCAATTTCTAATTGGCAAGATGCAACTTCATGGTGATGTACTTCTACACGACCAGGACCCATGATGTCTTCGATACGTGCACACATTTCAGCACGCATGTCTTGATGAGAGTCAACTGGAGGAACTGGGAAGTAACCGCCTTTAACACGTGGACGGTGACCTGAGTTACCTGCTTCGTAGTCTTTACCTGTAGACCAAGCAGCTTCTTCAGCAATCAATGTGTGGCGCGCGCCAGACATGTCGATGTCCCACTTCACTTCGTCAAAAACGAAGAATTCTGGTTCTGGACCGAAGAATGCTGTATCACCGATACCTGTAGATTTTAAATATTCTTCAGCACGACGAGCAATCGAACGTGGGTCACGCTCGTAACCTTGACCAGTTGAAGGCTCGATAACGTCACAAGTCACAACAACTGTAGGCTCAGCAAAGAACGGGTCAAGAAAACCTGTTTCAGCATCTGGACGTAAGATCATGTCAGAAGCTTCAATGCCTTTCCAACCTGCAATTGAAGAACCATCAAACATTTTACCGTCTTCAAATGTATCTTCATCAATGGTATCAGCTGGGTAAGTTACGTGCTGCTCTTTACCCTTAGTATCAGTAAAGCGAAAATCGACCCATTTTGCGCCACTTTCTTTGATGAGTTGAAGGACCTTGTTCGCCATGCTCATTTGCTCCAATGAAGTTTTTATGCACTTGTTAAGTGCGTGTTAGTTGTTGATGTATAATTAGCAATTATCATACCAACAATTTCAAAGCATACCTAAAACATTGAAATTCTTTGCAGAAAAAATGCTTTAGGCTCCCTGTCCTATGCCTACTATAATGTCTGCATTTAAAAATGCACCATATTTAAACATTCCTATTTTAGCTCGTCCCCAAAAAAGACATAATGAACCAAAATAGTGCAATACATATAACAAAGAACCAATGTAGTGCCAATTACGCTTTTATTATTCGCGTAAATTGGCTTTTTATATCATTCTTTTCAAGATCATTCCAATCAATTCATTTAGACTTTCGATTCACTTTCAGTTTTTTTTCTCAAGTGTTTCAATTACAAAAATTTATTATCAATTACTAACTCATTTCAACAAACAAAATTAGCCTTTTATTCAGCCTTCAATGCTTTCAAAATTTCCCACATTAATGATCCGTTTTGTTATGATGATTTCCCGTTATCGCTAGAATAATCTTTTCTCTATTCAAGATAGATGAAAAAACACAGCGCTAAGATTGGTTTATCTAATTCAATAGCACAATTAAGTGCATATCTTTCAAAAGGTTATAATCATGCTTCTAATGATTGAAAGGAAGCACTGATATTCGCTGACGTTCGTTGGTGTTCGCTTCATTTTACAACAACTACAATTCAAAAATATTTAATGTCCGTTGGCGTCCGTTCTTGTTCGGTGACATTCACAACTTTTGTGAGTAAGATTGTGAGTATTCATTTTTCTTTTCAAGTTACTCACAGATAGCTAATGCTCAACGACACCAAAATAAAACAACTCAAACCACAAGATAAAGCTTATCGTGTTGCTGATCAAGGCGGTCTGTGCATCGAAGTGCGCACGAATGGTTCTAAACTTTGGCGTTATAGATACCGTTTTTTAGGTACTGCAAAGATGATTAGTTTGGGTGAATACCCTCTTGTCACCTTGGCCCAAGCTCGCCAGAAGACATTGGAACAAAAACTACTTTTAGACCAAAATATAGATCCATC
The DNA here is from genome assembly GCF_002292065.1 of Acinetobacter sp. UBA991. Taxonomy (NCBI): domain Bacteria; kingdom Pseudomonadati; phylum Pseudomonadota; class Gammaproteobacteria; order Moraxellales; family Moraxellaceae; genus Acinetobacter; species Acinetobacter sp. UBA991. The sequence continues at coordinate 52,135 of NZ_DBBF01000016.1, forward strand.
TCAAAACCGACAAGAAGAAAAAGCAAGAGCTCTTTTAAATCAGGCTTGTACATTGGAAAGTGTGGCAACAGAGTGGTATGACAAACGCAAAGATAAAAAATCAGTAAGCTATAAGCGATCTGTAGAAAAAGCTTTTGAAAAAGACATATTCCCTACCCTTGGTAAGAAGGATATTAAAAAGATTTCTGCATTTGATGTTTTACAGATGCAAGAAAAGACAATGAAACGTGTTTCTAAACAGGGGAATTATGGTACTGGTGAAAGTACTGCAATCTTTAACCGGCAATTAGTCAGTCAGGTTATTGACTATGCTATTGCAACTTCACGCTGTGAATTCAATCCTGTATCTGCACTAAGAAACACAGTAGAACGCCCACCAAAGATTACTGCGCGGCCTATGACTGATGATGAAAAAGCAGTCTTCAACTCTCGTCTATCTTCATACAATGGTGCAACAACAACTAAGAATGCGATCAAAACTCTAATCTATTCTATGTTGCGCACAGTTGAGGTTATTCGCCTGCGCTGGGAGTGGGTAGATTTTGATATCGGTATAATCCGCATTCCTCCTGCCACTGCTGAACAAAGAAAAAAAGGGCAACGTAATATTAAAAAAGATCGGGAGCATTTAGTTCCTATATCTAAACAGCTAAAGCAAATTTTGCTTGATCAGTTTGAGCAAACAAAAAACAGTGACCTAGTATTTTCAAGTGTGTTTGATGTTACCAAGAAAATGAATAATACAACTGTGAACCGTGCGCTTGGGAATATGGGTTTTGACAGCTTAACAGCTCATGACTTTCGTGCTACTGCATCTACAATGCTTCATGGTCTTGGTTACCCTTCTGATCATGTGGAGATACAACTTGCCCATGTTGATAAGAATGTAGTTCGTGGCACTTATAACCACGCGAGCTACTTAGATGAGCGAAGAGCGATGATGCAAGACTGGGCTGATATTGTTGATAGTTGGGGTGAGAAATGAGGTACTTCTACATCAAGAAAGGCAAGCAGTACTTGCATATCCAGCAATCATTATTTGAAGATTACCAAGACTATTCAGATATAAATGGCATGATCACTCAGCAGTATGTATTTTTAGATACCAAAGATGAGGCTATTAAGTTTTTGGAAGTGAGGGAAGCCAATAGATTTATGGTGACGAGAGGAAGGAAGCTGAAGGATGTGGAGATTGTGAGGGAGTGATGCTTGCTAATGTTGAACACACTGCAAGCAAACACTGATTGAAACATTGGTTTTAATGGTGTGTGCTGTGCACCCTGAAAATAGAACGCACAGCACTGTGACAAGCGAAGCAAGTTTGGATCGTTGGCACATATAAGTTACTTCTTTAGAAATAGCGCTCGTTCTGCTGCACGTCTTTTAGTTAAACCATTCAAAACCTTCCCCTTGGCTTTATTCCATCGTGGAAATTGATCAGCCGCCCCCTGGTAGTCTTTAGCATTCAACTTTTTAAGAAGTGTAGATGAGGCAAAGTTGCCAGATCCAATGTTATAGACAAGGCTGACAAGAGCATCAAATTGATTCTGAGA
>NZ_DBBF01000015.1:0-117815 GCF_002292065.1 Acinetobacter sp. UBA991
GTACCTGAAACATCTGGGCCAACTGTATCAACTGTTTCTGTACCTGGTGCAGATGGGTTACCTGCTGGGTCTGTTGCCACAGCTGTTACTGTACTGCCATTCGGTAAATTACCTGGATTTGGTGTGGTCCATACCCCTGTGGTTGGATCAGTTGGTACTTGAACTGTACTACCATCTGGGAATGTCACCGTCACCGTCGAACCTGGTTCTGCAGTCCCTGTAATTGGGTCTGTGCCATTGATTGGATTAATCTCTGGCGCATTTGGTGCAGTTGTATCAACTGTATACACTTGGGTATCTGTTACATTGCTACTATTGCCTGCCGCATCTGTAAACGTAACTTTGGCATCAATGGTTTTATCGCCATCAGCCAATAAACCGCTACCTGGCACACTCACACTCCAAGTGCCATTCGCTGAATTGACTGTCGCTGTATAGGTCACACCATTGACTACAACCGTGACCACTGTGGTTGCTGCATCTGCTGGCACGCCTGTCAAGGTTCCAGTTAAGGTTACATTGCCTGATGATTCTGCCGCATTCAGGACATTGTCTGCAGTTACAGAGTCAATATTGAGTGTGGTACCTGAAACATCTGGGCCAACCGTATCCACTGTTTCTGTACCAGGTACAGATGGATTACCTGCTGGGTCTGTCGCAACCGCTGTTACTGTACCTCCATTTGGTAAGTTACCTGGATTTGGTGTGGTCCATACTCCTGTGCTTGGATCGGTTGGTACTTGTACCGTACTACCATCTGGGAAAGTCACCGTCACCGTCGAACCAGGTTCTGCAGTCCCTGTAATTGGGTCTGTACCATTGATTGGATTAATCTCTGGTGCATTTGGTGCAGTTGTATCAATTGTATACACTTGGGTATCTGTTACATTGCTGCTATTGCCTGCTGCATCTGTAAACTTAACATTCGCATCAATCGTTTTATCGCCATCAGCCAATAAACCGTGACCACTGTGGTTGCTGCATCTGCTGGCACACCTGTCAAGGTTCCAGTTAAGGTTACATTGCCTGATGATTCTGCCGCATTCAGGACATTGTCTGCAGTGACTGGATCAATATTAAATTTTACGGCATCCGTATTTGGTGGTGTGGTATCTGTATTGTTGTCGTTATTGCCCCCACCTCCACCGCCGCCACTTGCTGCTGCGGCTATCCCGCCAATCGCAAGTACAGGTAAAGCCCACAACCATGGACTAAAACCACTCGATGCTTCACCTGCATAAAGTAATGGTTCTACTGCCTGAATTGGCTGCAATGTTGCTGCTTCAACAGGAGCCGCTGCCGCTTCGGGTACTACCGCTGGTGTTTCTTCTAAAAAGACAGCCCCTTCATGATCATCATCATCCGAGTCAGCATCTGCATCTGCGTCCGCATCGGCATCAGCATCCGCATCACTTTCCATATCCTTAAAGTGTGCCCAGACTAATTGATTATCATCACCTTGTAGTACAAGGCTGTTATCTGCTACCTCACTATTATTAAAGAAATTATGAATAACGATTGTTTCGCCATTTTTTAATACTACAACAGCATTTTCACCATCTCTCTTAACAACTGAAATATCATTTGCAGAGACCTTAATTAATACAACTGAAGGTTCAGAGGGTAATGTTGCTGTTTTTCCCGTCGTATTTACAAGGGTTTGATGACTTTCCTTGGAAATAATCTGTATTTGAGACATGGTTATATTCCTCATTATAAATTATTAATTCTTAATCAATTCTTAATTACATTATTAACTTAAGTTTAAATTATTGTTTCTAAGTGATAGAGTTCACAGCAACACTTTAAATCAAACAAAATAAATGTTAAATAGCGCACAAAATAAAAAAACAAACTTACATTGTAATATTTTTTCACAACAAAATAAGATCATGATTTAAAAGATTAAAAAATAAAAAAGCTTTTCTTAATAATTATAAAAATTACACTTCTAAACAAATATGACAAAATAAGCCATTAGATTCCTAAAAGGTATTTAAATTTAATTTAACAAACTTTTTAAATATATTATTTAAATAACAAAATACAAATTAAATTTTCAAATTATTATTTAATTAAAATTCAAATATAGTTTAACTTTTATTTACCTAATAAAATAAAAAGCCTTTTTTATAAAAAAGGCTTTTTTAACAAAAAACAAAAATATGCAATTAAAAATTATCAGGATTCTCTAATCGCTTAACTTCTTCTCTCTTATTTGGATGATGCATGGTTGCTACACCATCTTCAGTTTTCTGATCCAATAAAATTTCAGGATTATAGATAGTAATCGTTTCTCTCCCCAAGCTATCCTCACCAACAATATATTTAAAACCACGACGATTCATCTTATTGCACATCCGCTGGTAGAACCCCTTCAGCCCTTGTGTCTCTTCACTCGGATTGTAATAGAAAGCATTCATCACGGCGGGTAAACCAAGACCACAAACCACACCTGACAGTAGTACACTAATAAAGGTATAGCCAATCAAGATACTACTGTATTGGCTCAATTCTGGAATATTCGCCACAGCAAGGATCAACGCCAGTGAAATCCCTCCGCGGACACCGCCCCACGAAAGAATAGCTAAACTGCCGTTGTAACTTTTATTACGGAAGGATGGAAATAGGGCAAAAGCAGCGAAGTTTGCTGCAAAACGAGATAAATGCAGAATAATAAAGGCAATGATGCCACCAATAATTAAGTTGGCACTTAAATCCAGAATAAACAGCTCTAAACCGATCAAAGTAAACAGGAATGAATTGATAATCCCTTCAACAGTATGCCAAAAATGGTTCACTTCACGAATTTCTCTTTGTTCACGAATTTCCTGCCACTTGTTTCCGACAATCAAACCACCAATGACACAGGCAATCGGAGCAGATGCATGCGCAAATAAAGCAACGAGATAAGAACCACTTGCAAGTAGTGCAGTAGTTAAAATCAAAGACTCCATCTCATGTTTACCTCTTAGTAAACGTAAGATCGCAAAACCAAATGCAAAACCAATAATTACTGCAACAAAGATTTCATATAATAACGTTTCAATTGTTGCCAGTAATGAAAAATGCTCCCCCTGTAAAACTTTTAATAGCGTCATAAACAATGCAATACACATCGCATCATTAAATAATGACTCTCCCTCTAATTTTACAATCAGATGATGCGGTGCCCGAATAGAACTTAATACCCCTTTAACACCAATTGGATCGGTTGCACCAAGTGCCGCACCTAATAATAGTAAAACACCAATTGGTACTGGGTAGCCAACCAGCCATTGAAATAAATACAATAATCCTGCATAAAATCCTGCACATAACACCAGTGCAATCGTGGCTAAAATGCCAATTGGTTTCCAGTAACTCCTTAAGTCTGAAATTTTAAATTTCAGTGCAGATGATGTTAAAATAAAACAAATCACACCATTGATTAAAAAATCATAAAAATCAATATTTCTTACAGCAGCTTCAATATTATGAATATTAATGGTAATAAATTGATTGCCATTTAATAAACTTGCACCCCACTGCAAAATAAAGACAAAAATAGCCGAGACAATTGGAACACCAATAGCCTGAGGAAAACCGAGTATTCGTTTATTAAAAATAGTCGTCGCAATGGATAAGGCAAAAACAACCGTCAATGCTTGTAAAAGAAAAAAGTTACCCATATGACCTCTTTATTTATTCAATTTTAACAACATAAACTTTATTTAAATTTTAAAATTTTAATCAATGATAAAATTCAAAATACTGTGCAATTGAATAAAGAGTGAAGGCCTATGCTGCAATTCATCCATCTTATTATTTAATTTATATTAACAAATGGTTTAGGCACAACAATAAACCAATCATCCTCAATTCAGCATAGACGCTCTTATTTTACGTTAATTGTTCTTCTGATTCGTATATCTTCCGTATAAAAATCAAGGAGCAACGCTCCTTTTTTGTCCTATTTAAAGGTATTACACTGATTCACATCACCTGATTTCAAACCGATCTGAAACCATTGCATCCGCTGTTCACTAGTACCATGAGTAAAACTATCTGGCACAACTTGTCCAGTCGCACGGCGTTGTAAATAGTCATCACCAATTTTTTCGGCTGCATCCATTGCTTCTTCAATATCACCTTGTTCAAGGAACTGCGTACGTTTTTGATTCTGATGCGCCCAGATTCCTGCAAAACAATCTGCCTGTAATTCTAAACGTACAGAGAGTTGATTACCTTGTGCTTGACTGGCCTGTGCACGTGCTTGTTGCACCTGACCTGAAATACCTAATAGGTTTTGGATATGATGCCCCACCTCATGCGCAATCACATAGGCCTGAGCAAAATCCCCAGCCTGATCCTGACGAGAAAGTTCTGTTTGATTTTGTTCTCCAGAAATACCCATTTGCTGACGCATATCTTTAAAGAATGAGGTATCAATATAAACTTTCTGATCAGCCGGACAATAAAAAGGTCCCATCGCAGCCTGTGCAGTACCACACCCTGAACGTACAACGCCACTGAAGAGTACTAAGCTTGGCGGCTTATAAGTCATCCCCAGCTGCTGAAAGATTGGTGTCCACGTATCTTCGGTATCTGCCAACACCGTTCCAACAAACTCACTGGCCTCTTTTTGTTCAGCAGTCAAGTTCTGTGGTGCACTGCCTTGTTGAGAAGACTGTGCGGTTACAGCTTGTGTCGCTTGATAGGCTTGTTGAGGGTCAACCCCAAAAAATTTCCAAGCCACAAAGGCGACCACTAGCCCAATAATACTAATACCACCTGCTTTCGCACCGCCACCACCACGACGGTCTTCTACATTGGTACTGACTCGACGACCTTTCCAACGCATAATTACCTCACATAATTCTGATGATGACGACCTAGGTTTAAGTAGATGCTTTTTTTGGCCAGAGTTTCTTGATCAAACTGACAATCATCAACACAACAGCACCTGCAAGCAAACCAATGCCTAAGTTAATCAAGGTTGGTGTTAAAGCACCAATGATTGAACCGACACTTGGAATGAGCTCTAAATGATCAACCGTTTCTTCAGTAAAATGATGCAATAAAGGAATGGTATGCGAAATAATCCCCCCACCCACTAAAAACATTGCAACCGTTCCAACAATTGAAAGTGTTTTCATTAAAATTGGAGCAAAACCAAGTAAACCACGACCGATTTTATTTTTTAATTCAGAAGCTTGTTGTGTAAGATATAAACCTAAATCGTCAATTTTTACGATCATTGCAACCAGGCCATATACCCCGACAGTCATGACGATTGCAATAATACTTAATACTGTCACTTTAGTCATAAATGCAGCTGTTGCAACTGTACCTAACGAAATCACCACAATTTCAGCAGAAAGAATAAAGTCTGTCCGAATCGCTCCCTTTACTTTTTCCTTTTCAAATTTGGCTAAATCGACTTCGACGTGTTGTAAGTTTTCACTGGCCTCCTCTGCTGTTTTGGCTTTTTTATGAAACAACATATGCACAACCTTCTCCACCCCCTCATAACAGAGATATAGACCTCCGATCATAAGCAACGGGTTAATCAACCAAGGGGCAACAACACTAATCAATAAGGCCAATGGAACGAGAATTAATTTATTAACAAATGAACCTTTTGCAACACTCCAGACCACAGGTAATTCTCGATCTGAACGTACACCACTGACTTGTTGGGCGTTAAGCGCTAAGTCATCACCTAAAACACCTGCAGTTTTTTTGGCTGCCATTTTACTCATGACTGCAACATCATCTAAAATTGTTGCAATATCATCTAGTAATAGTAATAAACCACTCGCCATTTTTATTTCCTGATTTGTATTTATACAGCCATTGTAGAATCACGCAGTGAAATCACAATATGATTTTAAGAAAAAGTTAAAATTATCGCTGACGAAAAAAATTTATTTCTCGTACAATAATATCAATCTTATATCTATGAAATTACTGAATCTTGGAACATATCATGAGTAATATTGATCAACGTCCCATCATTTTGACAGGCGACCGTCCAACAGGACAACTCCACCTCGGACATTTTGTCGGTTCATTACGTTCTCGTGTAGGTCTACAAGATAGTCATCATCAACATCTGTTATTGGCAGATGCGCAAGCAATGACAGACAATGCTGATAATCCAGATAAAGTCCGCAATAACATCCTGCAAGTTGCACTCGATTATCTTGCTGTCGGGATTGACCCAAGCAAAACCACAATTTGTGTACAGTCTTGCTTACCTGCGTTGAATGAATTGACCATGATTTACCTCAATTACGTGACTGTTGCACGTTTAGAGCGTAACCCTACTGTAAAAGCTGAAATTCAATTACGTAATTTTGAGCGTGATATTCCAGCAGGCTTCCTGTGCTACCCAATTGCACAGGCAGCAGACATTACCGCATTTAAAGCGACTGTCGTTCCTGTTGGTGAAGATCAACTCCCAATGATCGAACAAACCAACGAAGTGGTACGTCGTATTAATCGTCAAATTGGTCATGATCTATTACCAGAATGTAAAGCCCTGTTGTCAAATATGGCACGCTTACCTGGTTTTGATGGCAAAGCGAAGATGTCGAAATCTTTGGGCAATACCATTGTGTTGAATGCTACAGATAAAGACATCAAAAAAGCTGTCAATGCAATGTATACCGATCCAAACCATCTTCGTATTGAAGATCCAGGTCAGGTTGAAGGCAACATCGTATTTACCTATCTTGATGCTTTCGATCCAAACAAAGAAGAAGTAGAAGAATTAAAAGCACATTATCGTCGTGGTGGTCTTGGAGATGGTACTGTGAAAAAGCGCTTGGAAGGTGTCTTACAAGAGTTGATTGCACCAATTCGTGAACGTCGTGCCGAGCTGGAAAAAGATCCAGATTACATTATGGATGTATTGAAACAAGGTACCGAAAAGTGCCGCATCATTACTCAACAAACGCTAGATGAAGTGAAGGCGGGAATTGGATTATTTAAATTCTAATTTACGTTACTTTTCACATAAAAAGCCCTTGATTGGGCTTTTTATGTTTTAAGCATTTGATTTAAGTTTAATTTTAGAACTCTTCCAAACAATCCAAAACTAACAATTATCGTCACTTCTTAACATCTATTAACAGTAGTTAACATGAATACCGATGAACTTAGTCAGGTTTTTAAATACTATGGCGTTGTAGGTTAGTTAACACTAATCTCATGACATTTCTCCTTTCAACCGAAACTGTTTTAAACAGATTCGTTGTTCAACGCAGTGATCACCCCAATCATTGCGTTTTTTTTCGTCTGCAAGAATGTGGTCAATTTAGGTTGAAATTTAGACGTGTTGGCTTTACTCTTATAACTGTTTTATTTTTATAAAAAATTTATTAATTAACGCTAAAAGAAATAAGAGTAATGACGATGATCTGGGATCTTTTAACACATCCTTCTAGCCTTGTTTTTAGCATTGCTTTAATGCTATGCCTGTTTATTGGCCTACTCGAATTCATTCTATTATTATTCGGTGGTAGTTCTAGCTTTTTGGAACAATTTTTACCTGATAGTCTGAGCGATATTGATCATGCAGATGTCTCTGTAGAACAATCTGATTCTGTTTTGATCCAGTTTTTGGAATGGCTGTATTTAGGTAAAGTCCCTTTACTGATCTGGCTGATCATCTTCTTAACTGTCTATGCACTCACAGGTTTAATCATCCAAGACCTGTTTTATCAATTTACAGAACATTATCTTTCTGCGTGGATCATTGCCCCTGCCTGCTTATTTCTCTGTATGCCATTGGTACGTTATAGCGCTGCATTAATTGCCAAGATTATTCCTAAAGATGAAACCACAGCAATTCAAGCAGACGATCTAATTGGCAGAACAGCACATATTATTTTAGGGGACGCTAAACCCAACTCCCCTGCACAAGCCAAAGTTAAAGACCAATTTGGCCAAACCCATTACGTCTTGGTTGAACCCGAACTTGATCTGGTTTTCCATCAAGGACAAGACGTGATTTTAACGCAAAGAACCAAAATTGGATTCCAAGCGATTGCTGCTTAATTTTTATATTTATGACTACATGAGGGTGTTTACATGTTGAATTCAGCATTGACTGAAATTTTAATTATTACTGGTGTTATTTTTGCAGCACTGATTTTTATTGGCATTATTATCGCCCGTCTCTATACCCGTTCAAGTAAAGAAGTGTCTTTTGTGCGCACAGGTTTTGGTGGCGAAAAAGTGATTCTAAATGGCGGTGCAATTGTCCTCCCTGTCTTACACGAAATTATTCCTGTAAATATGAATACCTTACGTTTAGAGGTAAAACGTGCTGCAGACCAAGCCCTGATTACCCGTGACCGTATGCGTGTCGATGTCATGGCTGAATTCTATGTTCGTGTTAAACCGATTGCAGAGTCAATTGCAACTGCGGCCCAAACCTTAGGACGTAAAACCATGTCCCCACCAGAGCTTAAAGATCTGGTCGAAGGTAAATTTGTCGATTCACTTCGTGCCGTTGCTGCAGAAATGGCAATGGAAGAACTACATGAAAAGCGTGTCGACTTTGTCCAAAAAGTTCAACAAGTGGTATCTGAAGATTTATCCAAAAATGGTCTAGAACTTGAAACCGTATCTTTAACGGGTCTCGACCAAACTAGCTTTAAATTCTTCAATCCGCAAAATGCGTTCGATGCGGAAGGCTTAACCAAGCTGACCGAAACCATTGAAGACCGCCGTAAAAAGCGTAATGACATTGAACAAGATGCTGACCTTGCGATTCGTGCAAAGAACTTACAAGCAGAACGTGCTCGTTTAGAAATTTCGCGTGAAGAAGAATATGCAAAGTTACAGCAAGAGCGTGAAATCTCGATTCGTAAAGCTGAACAAACTGCAGAAATCGCCTCTCAAGAAGCAGGTAAAAAACGTGAGGCTGAAGAAGCTCAAATTGCTGCTGAACGTGAAGTGGAACTAAAACGAATTGCTTCTGCGCGTGATGTAGAAAATGAGAATATTCAAAAAGCACAATTGATTCAAAAAGCACAAGTTGAACAAAAGAAAACCATCGAACTGGCTGAGCAAGATCGTGCCATTGCCATTGCTGAAAAATCTCGCGCTGAATCAGAAGCCAAAGCGCAAGCTGACAAGGCCCGTGCCGAAGCGGTAAAAGCAGAGGAAGAAGTTGTGACTGTCCGTGAAACACAACGTGCTGAGCGTCAAAAAGCAGTCGAACTGGTTGCAGCTAAACAAACCGCTGAGAAAGAAGCCATTGCGATTACGGTTGCTGCGGATGCGGGTAAAAAAGCCGCTGCTGATGAAGCAGAAGCAGTACGTATTGCAGCAGAAGCAGATGCTGAAAAGATTCGCTTAAAAGCGAAAGGTGAGGCGGATGCAAAAATCCTACTTGCTCAAGCGTTGGAAAAACAATATCAGGTTGATGCGGAAGGTGCGCGTGCGGTGAATGAAGCAGCCAATACGCTTTCTGCTGAACAGGTAGAAATGCAAGTGCGCTTGGCACTATTAAAGCATTTACCAGAGATCATTCGTGAAAGTGTTAAACCAATGGAAAACATTGATGACATCAAGATTTTACAAGTGAATGGTCTAAGTAGCTTTGCAGGTGGTGGTACTGTCGGTAGTGATGCGGTTGAAAATGGTCAAACCTCTTTATCTGACCAAGTGGTGAATAGTGCCCTTCGCTACCGCTCACAAGCACCACTGATTGACAGTTTAATGAACGAGCTTGGCTTACAAGGTGGCGATATCAATGGTTTAACTCAAGGGTTAAAACCAAAAGAGTAGACCAACAATCTTATGGCTAGAGAGCTGTAAGTCATTTCAAAAATCGGTTGCCTTGCAGCCGATTTTTTATTTTTATAAAGTAAATCAGCACTTCTCGCTTCTGCAAAAATTCAAATGATGTTGATGTCATCATTCATTCACTTAGGCTTCTCATACTGCAAAATCCCCACCTCAGTAAATAAATGAGATGCCAATATGTCGCAGTTTATTCAAAGCCGTCGTCGTTTCTTAATTAATAGTGGAAAATTGGCTGTCGGTGTTGCATCTTTTTCAACCTTGGCTGCCTGCGGCCTAAATGACAACAAAGCCCCAGCAATTATTCTTCCAGAGCATGCCAGACCCAAACTCCCGTCTGGTATTCAAATTGGTGATGTCCGCAATGGCAATGCAACCATTTGGGCACAATCAGATCGAGCTTCGAAACTACGTGTAGAATATGACTTTACTGATCGCTTTAAACAACCAAAGGTTGTATCAGGTCCAGTGGTAACCGCGGCCAGTGACTATACAGGGCGAGTGAACCTGACAGGTTTACCAAATGATCAGCATATTTTTTTGCGGGTTAGCTTTGCAGATGCGACACAAAATAATGCCACCAGTGAAATCTATACAGGTAGCTTCCGCACCATATCAACAGGCACCTCCCCCATTCGCTTTGTTTGGGGTGGCGATGTTGTGGGACAAGGTTGGGGTATTAATCCCGATATTGGAGGCATGAAAATCTGGGAAACGATGCGGCTACGTCAACCAGACTTTTTTATTCATAGTGGTGACACCATTTACGCAGATGGTCCGATCCAAAATACGGTGACTTTACAAGCAGGACAATCATTAAAGCCCGATGAGCTGCGCATCTGGAAAAATATTGTCACAGAAGAAGTCAGTAAAGTCGCTGAAAGCCTAAAAGAATTCCGTGGTCGCTATCGTTATAATTTTATGGATGAGAACTTACGAAAATTCGCTGCAGAAGTACCGCAAATTTGGCAATGGGATGACCATGAGGTTACCAATAACTGGTCTGCTACCAAAGATCTGAGCAAAAATAATGCTTATGCTGAAAAAGACATCAATACGCTGAGTTATCGTGGCAAGCAAGCATTTTTAGAATACTCTCCGATGCCATGGACAACTGAGGCATTCAGTGATCAGCGTATTTACCGTAAAATCAGTCATGGTCCATTACTAGATGTATTTGTACTCGATATGCGGTCGTATCGCGGAGGTAATAGTACCAATTTACAGACCAGTCTAAATGCAGACACGGCCTTTCTCGGTGAAACTCAAGTCAACTGGCTGGTGGATGAATTGTCTAATTCAAAAGCCGTATGGAAAGTGATTGCTGCAGATATGCCGATTGGTTTAAATGTGCAAGATAATTTTGGCGTCGCTGACGGTATTGCTAAAACATGGGAAGCGATTGCCAATGGCAACAATGGCGCACCTCTCGGGCGTGAACTGGAAATTGCAGGCTTACTTCGTCGTATTAAGTCAGTAAAAAACATGATATGGCTAACAGCCGATGTTCATTATTGTGCCGCACATTATTATGATAATACTCAGGCTCAATTTACTGATTTTTCACCCTTCTGGGAGTTTGTAGCAGGTCCTTTAAATGCGGGTACTTTTGGTCCTAATCAAATGGATGCAACCTTTGGTGGACAAGTGATCTTTGAAAAAACTCCACCCGCAGGTAAAGCAAATCTCTCGCCTTTAGATGGGTACCAGTTCTTTGGTGAAGTGAATATTGATCCCCAAAGTAAAGCGTTAAAAGTTGAATTTTTTAATCTGGACGGTATTTCCCAATATACTCAAGAATTAACAGCCGTGTTGGGTTAAAGCTCAAACATTAAAACAAAACTGAATAATAACCCAATAAAAAACCCCAATGTTTCCATTGGGGTTTTTTTAAAGATTAAAATCTAACGTATTACGCTAAACCTTTCTCTTTTAAAACTTGCAACATAGTAGAACCAAGCTCAGCTGGGCTACGCGTGTAAGCCATTCCTGCGCGTTCAAATGCAGCGAATTTCTCTTCAGCAGTACCTTGGCCACCAGAAATGATCGCACCAGCGTGACCCATACGTTTACCTTTAGGTGCAGTTACACCCGCGATGTAACCGACTACAGGCTTAGTCACGTTAGATTTGATGAATTCAGCAGCTTCTTCTTCTGCTGTACCACCGATCTCACCGATCATAATGATTGCATCAGTATCTGGATCGTCTTGGAACAATTGAAGCGCTTCAATCTGGTTCATACCTGGGATTGGGTCACCACCAATACCGATACAAGTAGACTGACCTAAACCAAGCTTAGTTGTTTGAGCAACAGCTTCATAAGTCAATGTACCTGAACGTGAAATGATACCAATACGACCTGGTTGGTGGATGTGACCAGGCATAATACCAATCTTACATTCACCTGGAGTGATCACGCCTGGGCAGTTAGGACCAACTAAACGAGTACCGTTACCGTTAGTTTCTAAGTAGCGTTTCGCTTTAAGCATGTCGATTGTTGGAACACCTTCAGTGATCACAACGATTAGGCCAACACCTGAATCAACCGCTTCAACGATTGAGTCTAAAACGAATGGAGCTGGTACATAGATAACAGATGCATCTGCATTTGTTTCACGTACCGCTTCTTTCATTGTGTTGAATACTGGTAGGTCAAGGTGAGTTGTACCACCTTTACCAGGAGTAACACCACCAACAACTTTTGTACCGTAGTCTAAAGCTTGTGCAGAGTGGAAAGTACCGTTTTTACCAGTAAAACCTTGTACCAATACTTTAGTGTCTTTATTAATTAATACGCTCATGATTGATACTCCTTACGCTTTAACTGCAGCTACAACTTTTTCTGCGGCATCAGATAAACCGTTCGCAGAAATTAATTTCAAACCTGATTCATCAAGTAATTTAGCACCTAACTCAGCGTTGTTACCTTCTAAACGAACAACAACTGGTACAGTTACATTTACTTCTTGAACCGCTGCAATAATTGCTTCAGCAATCATGTCACAACGTACGATACCACCGAAGATGTTGATTAAAACACCTTGTACAGAAGTATCAGCAAGGATGATTTTGAACGCTTCGATTACGCGCTCTTTCGTTGCACCGCCACCAACGTCAAGGAAGTTTGCAGGCTGACCACCATAAAGTTTGATGATGTCCATAGTTGCCATTGCAAGACCAGCACCATTCACCATACAACCGATGTTACCTTCTAAAGCAACATAGTTAAGATCAAATTCAGATGCTTTTAATTCACGCTCATTCTCTTGAGACTTGTCACGTAAAGCAGCAACTTTAGGTAAACGGTAAAGCGCGTTAGAGTCGATACCTACTTTCGCATCTACACATAAAATATCGCCATTTTCACGAACTGAAAGTGGGTTAATTTCGAATAATGCAAAGTCATTTTCAACAAATGCTTGGTAAGCAGCAGCCATAATTTTTACGAATTGGCTGATTTGCTTGTCTTTCAAACCTAAAGCAAACGCAACTTCGCGTGCTTGGAATGGTTGTAAGCCAACTAAAGGATCAACTTCAACTTTGATAATTTTTTCAGGCGTTTCTTCTGCTACTTTCTCGATTTCTACACCACCTTCGGTAGAAGCCATGAAAGTAATACGACGGCTAGAACGGTCTACAACCGCGCCCAAGTAAAGCTCACGCTCAACTGGATAAACGTCTTCAGCAACGATAATGCTGTTAACCGGTTGACCGTTTGCATCTGTTTGATACGTTACAAGACGAGTACCAATGATATTGTTTGCAAACTCGATAACATCTTCTTTAGATTTTGCAACTTTAACGCCACCAGCCTTACCACGACCACCAGCATGAACTTGCGCTTTCATTACAGCGAATTTACCACCAAGCTGTTCAAATGCAGCAACTGCTTCGTCTGCATTTGTTGCCAAGATACCTTCTTGTACTGGCATGCCATATTCTTTCAATAACGCTTTAGCTTGATACTCATGTAAGTTCATTTAGTTACCTACTATGTTGTTTGTAGTGATACAGCCTTGATCTTCTTAAAATCAGACTGCTACATATTGAATCAATGATTGTCTAAATAAGACAATCATCATCATTCAAAAAAAGTGTGGCGAACCACACTTTATATTTATTTACGCTTACGTTGAATCGCGTGGATTGCACGACCGTCAACAGAAAGCGCTGCTTCATGTACAACTTCAGAGAAAGTCGGGTGACCGAAAGTCATCAATTGTAAATCTTCAACAGAAGAAACAAATTCAAGCGCGATCATACCTTGGTGTACGATATCAGATGCATTAGGACCCACAACGTGCATACCTAAAAGACGATCTGTTTTCGCATCAGCAACGAATTTCACAAAACCAGCAGTATCACCAGCAGCCAACGCACGACCATTCACCGCAAACGGGAATTGACCTGCTTTAACTTCGTGACCTTTTTCAGCGGCTTGTTCTTCAGTTAAACCAACCCAAGCTGCTTCTGGGTGTGTGTAAATAACGCTGATGATCGTGTCATAGTTCACTTGAGCTGCGTGACCGTGAATACGTTCAACAGCCATTACGCCCTCTTCCATTGCTTTATGTGCAAGCATTGGACCGCGTACCAAGTCACCAATCGCGTAAACACCTTCTACAGATGTTTGACATTGGTCATTTACATCAACCAAACCACGCTCAGTCAATTTAATGCCTGAATCTTCAGCCAATAAACCTTCTGCATATGCTTTACGGCCTACACAAACGATAAGCTTGTCAAAAACTTGTTCTTTGTCTTCGCCAGCTTGGTTGTATTTAACCGTTACTTCTTGACCATTGGTTTCAGCGCCAGAAACTTTCGCGCCAATACGGATATCCAAACCTTGTTTCTTCAAGATTTTTTGATATTCCTTCGCCAATGCTTTATCAGCCATTGGTAAGAATGCATCTAATGCTTCAAACACAACAACTTCTGATCCAAGACGACGCCATACAGAGCCAAGTTCTAGACCGATAACACCAGCACCAATGACACCAAGACGCTTAGGAACTTCTGAGAATTTCAATGCGCCAGTCGAATCAACAATTAAGTCTTCATCAACAGGTGCTACTGGAATATTTACAGGTACAGAACCCGTCGCAAGAATCACGTACTTTGGTTCTAAAACTTGTACTTCACCTTCAAACGGTGTGAATTCTACTTTTTTACCTGCAAGTAATTTACCAGTACCTTGTAACCACTCGATACCATTACCTTTTAGTAATTGAGCAACACCACCCGTCAATTGATCAACAACTTTGTCTTTACGCGCCAACAAAGTGTCTAAATCAAATTTAACTTCACCTGTGGTGATACCGTGTTCAGCAAGTTCATGAACAGTTGCTTCGTAACGGTGAGAAGAGTCAAGCAATGCTTTAGAAGGGATACAACCAACGTTTAAACAGGTACCACCTAAAGATGGCTTACCATTGTGAATACGTTTTTCGATACAAGCGACTTTGAAACCAAGTTGAGCTGCACGAATCGCCGCTTCATAACCACCAGGTCCACCGCCAATGACAACAAGATCAAACTGTTGAGACATTTTTCTATTCCTTAAATCTCCCCCTAACCCCTCTTTACAAAGAGGGGTAGCCCTCTTTATCAAAGGACTATTTAAAGGGATTTAAATATGTTAAAGATCAAGAATGAGTTTAGCTGGCTCTTCTAACAATTCTTTGATTGTTACCAAGAAACCTACTGCTTCTTTACCATCGATTAAACGGTGGTCATAAGAAAGTGCTAAGTACATCATTGGCAAGATTTCAACTTGACCATTTACCGCCATAGGACGTTCTTGGATTTTATGCATACCCAAGATTGCAGTTTGTGGCTGGTTTAAAATAGGGGTTGAAAGCAATGACCCGAAAGTACCGCCGTTCGTGATTGTGAACGTACCGCCAGTCATGTCTTCGATACCTAACTTACCGTCACGTGCTTTGAAAGCATAGTCACGGATACCGTTTTCAACTTCCGCATAGTTCATACGGTCAGTATCACGAAGTACAGGAACAACCAGACCACGGTCAGAAGAAACTGCTACACCGATGTCATAGAAACCGTGATAAACAATATCATCGCCATCAATAGATGCGTTTACAGCTGGGTAACGCTTTAATGCTTCAGTCGCTGCTTTAACAAAGAAAGACATAAAGCCTAAACGCGCACCATGACGTTTTTCGAAAGCGTCTTTATATTGCTTACGCATTTCCATGATTGGCTTCATATTAACTTCGTTAAACGTTGTTAACATTGCAGTTTGTTGTGTCGCAGCCAATAAACGCTCAGCAACACGTTTACGTAAACGTGTCATTGGAACACGTTTCTCGATACGCTCGCCTACAGCAACGCTTAATGGTTGAACTGATGCAGCAGGTTTAGCTTGATGGCTAGCAACATCTTCTTTAGTGATACGACCACCACGGCCTGTACCTTGTACGTCAGCAGCATTGATACCAGTTTCAGATAATGCTTTACGAACCGCAGGCGCTTGGTTTGAATCAATAGCTTGAGTTGATGCAGCCGCAGGCGCAGATGCAGCAGGAGCCGCCGCGGCTGGAGCAGCAGCTTCAGGAGCAGCTGCAGCAACAGCACCAGCTTCGAATTGAGCAATCACTTCGTCAGAAAGAACTGTATCGCCTTCACCTTTGATGATTGCAACTAAGCTACCATCAGCTGGAGCAACCACTTCTAAAACAACTTTATCGGTTTCAATGTCACAGATCACTTCATCACGTGATACAGGTTCACCTACTTTCTTGTGCCAAGTTGCGATCGTACCGTCAGCAACTGACTCTGGAAATACCGGTGCTTTAATTTCGGTTGCCATTATTTAGAATCTCCTGATTGTTCAACTTCAATCGCAAGTGCGTCATTGATAAGCTGAGCTTGTTGTTTTGCATGCAAGTATGGCGAGCCACAAGCAGGTGCGGCAGATGCTTCACGACCAGCATAGCTAATACGGATTTGTTTACCAGATTTAAGAACATCTTCATACAAACGAGGAACGATGAACAACCAAGCGCCTTGGTTCTTCGGCTCTTCTTGTGTCCAAACAAGTTCTTCAATGTTTGGATAAGCTGCCATTACTTCAGCTAAGCGTTGTTCTGGGTATGGATATAACTGCTCAATACGAACAATCGCGATATGGTTTAAACCAAGCTCACGACGTTTTTCGAGTAAATCGTAATAAACCTTACCGCCACAAAGCACTAAGCGAGTTACGTCAGCTTTGTTGATTTGATCAATTTCATCGATCACAGTTTGGAATGAACCGTTTGCTAATTCATCTAAAGTTGAAGTCGCAAGTTTATGACGCAATAACGATTTTGGCGACATCACGATCATTGGCTTACGAATCGGACGAACTGCCTGACGACGTAATGCATGGAAAATCTGTGCAGGTGTCGTAGGTGTCATCACTTGCATGTTGTCTTCAGCACATAGCTGTAAGAAACGCTCTAAACGTGCAGATGAATGCTCTGGACCTTGACCTTCATAACCATGTGGTAACAACATGGTTAGACCACACACACGCTCCCACTTGGTTTCACCCGAAGCGATAAACTGGTCAATTACAACTTGTGCGCAGTTAGCAAAGTCACCAAATTGAGCTTCCCAAACGATCAAGCTTTTTGGCAATGTCGTTGAATAACCGTATTCAAATGCAAGTACTGCTTCTTCTGACAGTAAAGAGTCATAAACCGCAGTACGTGGCTGATTTTCTTTGATATGGCAAAGTGGGATATAAACAGAACCATCAACTTGGTTATGTAATTTGGCGTGACGGTGCGAGAATGTACCACGACCCACGTCTTCACCCGTAATACGAACCAAGAAACCATCATCAAGTAAAGTCGCATACGCTAAAGTTTCTGCAGCACCCCAGTTGAGTGGCATTTCACCTGTTTGCATTTTCACGCGATCATCAATGACTTTTTGAACTTGACGCTGTAATACAAAACCTTCTGGCAATGTATTCATTTTCAAACCAAGTTCTTTCAAACGATCAATGCTGAACGTTGTATCCCAAAGATCGGTGTATTCATGGCCCAAATAAGGTGTCCAATCGACGAACATCTTTTTATTTGGTTCACGAACTAAAGCATTGGCAACGTGGTTTCCTGCTTCTAAATCAGAACGGTAGCCTTCAACCATGGCATCAGCACTTGAACGATCAAGTACTTTCTCTTGAACCAATTGATCTGCATACAAAGTACGCGTAGTCGCTTTCTTGTTGATCACTTGGTACATCAATGGTTGAGTTGCAGATGGTTCATCTGCCTCGTTATGACCACGACGACGGTAGCAGAACAAGTCTAAGATCACATCTTTACGGAACTCATGACGGAAGTCATGGGCAATTTGAGTCGCGAAAATAACAGCTTCAGGATCATCACCATTCACATGGAAAATTGGCGACTGAATCATTTTTGCAACATCAGTACAGTATTCGGTAGAACGTGTATCGCGTGGATCAGAAGTCGTGAAGCCCACTTGGTTGTTAATCACGATATGAACGGTACCGCCCACTGTGTAACCACGTGTTTGTGACATTTGGAAGGTTTCTTGGTTTACACCTTGGCCTGCAAATGCAGCATCACCATGTACAATCACAGGAAGTACATCATCACCGCCAATGTCTTTACGACGAACTTGACGTGCACGTACTGAACCTTCAACCACAGGACCAACGATTTCTAAGTGGGATGGGTTAAACGCCAATGCTAAGTGAACTTCGCCACCTGGAGTCATGACGTTTGAAGAAAAGCCTTGATGATACTTAACGTCACCAGAACCTTTTTTATGTAGGCTCTTGCCTTCGAACTCACCAAACAGATCAGCTGGGTTTTTACCCATGATGTTGACAAGAAGGTTGAGACGGCCACGGTGTGGCATACCAATCACAACTTCTTTACAACCGACACTACCTGCACGTTGAATGATTTCGTTCATCATTGGAATAAAAGACTCACCGCCTTCCACACCGAAACGTTTTGCACCAACGAATTTGTTACCAAGATACTTCTCTAGGCCTTCAGCAGCAGTTAAACGCTCCAAGAAACCTTTTTTCTGATCATTGGTATAATTGAATTTACCGCGAACACCTTCCAAACGCTGTTGAATCCAACGCTTTTCTTTGGTATCAACGATATGCATGTATTCTGCACCAATTGAACCGCAGTAAGTTGCTTCCATGGCATCAACCATTTCAGACAATGTTGCTTCTGCTTTACCAATTGCGAGGTTGCCTGTATTAAATACAGTATCGAGATCAGACTTAGTTAAACCGTGTGCAGATAAATCGAGGTCAGGAACGTCTTCGCGTTTCGCAAGACCTAATGGATCGAGTTTAGCTTTTTGATGACCACGGTTACGGTAAGCAGCGATGAGTTGTAATACACCAATTTGACGACGCTCATGTTCTGTACTTACAGTGCTTTGTACGACAGGTTGAACTCGGCTTGCATTACGTCCCAAAAGGAGGAATTGCTCGCGCACACTGCCGTGTGGTTGATCACCTTTAGGGTATTTATCGAAATATTCACGCCAATCCTCTGACACTGAGGTTGGAGAAGTTAGGTACTGCTCGTATAGCTCTTCAATATACGCTGCACTATCAGCGGAAAGTTCAGTGTCAAGACGCGATGCGTCAGCAACTTCTTGCATTTTTGGACCCATTTCCTATTGCAAAAAATAATACAGGCTGCCTTTTAAGCACACCCATGATTCATAGTGTCAAATTGGTAAACACGACACTACTACTCAAGATCATCCAACCTTGAGACATTATTACTACACATCAGGAGTATTCCCTTTGATGTAACAAATGAGCTACGCACCTTCAATTCAAGGCACATAACTCATTTTTCATACTCGATGAAATCGAGCAATTTTTTGCAAATCATTTTAGAAAAATTAACTGGATTTTTAACTTTTCTAAATTGACTTTTCCCATGAAATCTGTACAAATCTCTAAGGCATTATCGATCGATAACATCCAGAATCTGTTTGTTTTTTGATTTCATTTGTGGCAGAAATCCTATCATGTTCTCAAGCAGGGATTGATTTTTTTGACACATACCATCTATAAAGCAGCGAAATACACACATCAAATTATATTCTAATATACCGCCCTTTTGATAAAAGTTGCACTCCAATCGATCAAAAATAAACATTCTCTACAAATCTTGCACAAACCTTATTCAGTTTGATGAAAAATAAATCAATATATTTGTCATATCGATTCCCATGATTTGGTTTAACAGCAAAATCTATAAATATTTAAGGCCTCATTTCTAAAATTCAAGCCCAACTTTGCAAATAGATATTTTTTAAGCAGCCAACAATTACAGCAACCATAAAAAAAGAAGCCCCTTTCGGAGCTTCTCTTTTTTACGCTAGAAAAAGCAGATTAGCCCGCTTGATCCAACAGCATATTACGAATGTGACCAATGGCCTTTGTCGGGTTCAAACCTTTAGGACATACTGATACACAGTTCATGATCCCTTTACAGCGGAACAAAGAGAATGGATCGTCTAAACGAGCCAAACGTTCTTGTGTTGCCGTATCACGAGAGTCAATGATGAAGCGGTATGCATTTAACAATGCAGACGGCCCAAGGAACTTATCAGGGTTCCACCAGAATGATGGGCATGACGTTGAACAACATGCACAAAGAATACATTCATATAGACCATCTAAGTGTTCACGTTCTGCTTGAGACTGTAAACGCTCTTTTGCCGGTGCTGGCTGATTATTAATCAAGAATGGTTGGATCTTGTCATATTGATCATAGAACTGATTCATGTCTACAACCAAATCCTTGATCACTGGCAAGCCAGGTAAAGGACGGATCACAATCTTCTCTGGCAAGTCGTTCAAGTTCCACAAGCACGCTAAACCATTTTTACCATTGATGTTCACACCATCCGAACCACAAATACCTTCACGGCAAGAGCGACGGAATGTTAATGACTCATCTTGCACTTTCAACGCAAGTAACGCATCAAGCAACATACGGTGCTTATCGGTTAACTCAAGTTTGAAAGTTTGCATGTACGGCGCTTTATCCTTATCAGGATCATAGCGGTAGATTTCGAATGTACGAGTGCCTCTACTCATCTTTGTTCTCCCGATTAGAATGTACGTGGTTTAGGTTCAATTGCTTCAACCGTTAATGGGCTGAAACGTACCGGCTTATATTCAAGACGGTTATCTGATGAATACCATAAAGTATGCTTCATCCACTCATCATCACGGCGACCGTAAGAATAAGTTGGGTGATCAGGTGCTAACTCATAGTCAACAACTGTATGCGCACCACGACATTCTTTACGTGCAGCAGCAGAAATCAGAGTCGCTTTCGCAACTTCATACAAGTTTTCAACTTCTAACGCTTCAACACGCGCAGTGTTAAATACTTTAGATTTGTCTTTCAAATGAATGTTACGAACACGCGGCTCAATCGCAAGAATTTCTTTTACGCCCTTATCAAGCAATGCTTGAGTACGGAATACACCGGCGTGATCTTGTACGATGTCACGGATTGCATCAGCAACTTCTTGTGCGTTTTCACCCGTTGTTGAATCATCAAGCTTACGGATACGCGCCAAAGTATTCACCAAGACATCAGTTGGAAGCGGTGCATAATCATCGCCATGATGTTTAGTTACATAGTCAATGATGTGCTCGCCCGCTGCTTTACCGAATACCACAAGGTCGAGCAATGAGTTGGTACCTAAACGGTTTGCACCATGTACTGATACGCAAGAACATTCACCAATTGCATAGAACCCTTTCACAGGTTTTACGTAATCACGAGTACCGACATAATGATACTCTTTAGTGTCTTTGTTGTAGCTTGCAGAGAATTCACCTTCTTCCACACCATGTGGTACAACCACTTGGCCATGAATATTGGTCGGAATACCACCCATTTGATAATGGATTGTTGGTACCAC
Organism: Acinetobacter sp. UBA991; assembly: GCF_002292065.1. Lineage (NCBI taxonomy): Bacteria > Pseudomonadati > Pseudomonadota > Gammaproteobacteria > Moraxellales > Moraxellaceae > Acinetobacter > Acinetobacter sp. UBA991. The sequence continues at coordinate 21,774 of NZ_DBBF01000015.1, forward strand.
TGGAATTGGCTCTTTAGTACAGTCAACGTTTGCAAACTTCTTACCAATCTCGAATACAGATGGAAGACGTTTCATAATCGTTTCAGCGCCTAAGTGAGTCATATCCAATAAGATATAATCCGCTTTAGGGCCACAACCACGACCTTCTTTAATTTCTTGGTCCATAGAACGTGATACGAAGTCACGTGGCGCCAAGTCTTTTAAAGTTGGTGCATAACGTTCCATGAATGGTTCGCCGTCTTTGTTACGAAGGATACCACCTTCGCCACGACAACCTTCAGTCAACAATACGCCTGCGCCAGCAACACCCGTTGGGTGGAATTGCCAGAATTCCATATCTTGCAATGGAATACCTGCACGAGCAGCCATACCAAGACCGTCACCAGTATTGATATAAGCATTGGTTGATGCGCGATAAACACGACCCGCACCACCTGTAGCGAATAAGGTTGCTTTGGCTTGGAATACAGCAATGTTACCTGTTTCTTGGTCAATCGCCGTTACACCAAGTACATCACCTTCTTCGTTACGGATTAAATCTAATGCAATCCATTCAACGTAGAACTGAGTACCCATTTTCACGTTGCTTTGATACAAGGTATGCAATAACGCATGACCTGTACGGTCAGCAGCAGCACACGCACGTGGAACTGCTTTTTCACCATAGTTTGCAGAGTGACCACCAAATGGACGCTGATAGATCGTACCATCTTCATTACGGTCAAACGGCATACCCAAGTGTTCAAGCTCATACACAACTTTTGGCGCTTCACGTGTCATGAACTCGATTGCGTCCTGATCGCCTAACCAGTCAGAACCTTTCACCGTGTCATAGAAGTGATAATGCCAATTATCTTCTTGCATGTTACCTAACGAGGCACCAATACCACCTTGAGCGGCAACTGTATGCGAACGTGTTGGGAATACTTTGGTCAATACAGCAACTTTTAAACCCGCTTGAGCAAGTTGGTAAGCAGCACGCATACCAGAACCACCACCACCAACAATAACTGCGTCGAAAGTGAGGTTTTGAATATTTGAATAATCTTCTTTAGGGTTAATTGCGCCCATGATCTCTTCCTATCAATTTGCCCAGAAAATCTGGATACCCCAGATTGCGTACACGAACACTGAAATAATGACAGCAGAAGTGAGTACAAGGCGTAAACCTGAAGCTGAAGGGCCCATTTGACGAGTCGTTACATAATCAGTAAAGACTTGCCACATACCAATCCAAGCGTGTGCAACCAGCGATAACACTGCTAATAAAGAGAAAATCTTCATTGGCAAAGTCAGCATAAAGCCAGCCCACTGTTCATAACCAAATCCGCTATTGCAAAGGATCCAGCCAAACAACACTACTGTGTATGCAGCTAACACTACAGCACTGACACGTTGGATATACCAGTCGCGAGAACCTGAACCTGTTAAACCTGTAGCACTTTTCATCAGAACATAATCCATACGAATGCTGCGACAATACCAACCGCAGACAAGATCAATGAAACTGTAGCAGCGATACGACCGCTTTGAAGTTCTTCAGCAAAACCGAGGTCAGCAAGTAAATGCTTCACACCTGCAATAAAGTGAAAAATCAAGCCAGCTACAAATACCCATACGATGAAACGTACAATGATATTTCCGAAAACGACATTTTTAACGTAGTCAAATCCTTCTGGTGAAGATAAAGATTTATCCAAAATCCATAAAAGAACTGCGACTAATAAGAATACGATTACACCTGATAGACGGTGTAGAATTGATGCAATAGCCACGGGTGAGCGTAAATTTACCGCTAACACCTGACCCATGGACAAATTGACAGGTCTGTTGCTTTTCACAGCGGGCATCCTGTAGGTAGAAACTCCATCCGGAGTTTGTTTGAATTAATTCAAAGGAAAGCTGGCATTGTTAGGCAAGCACAGCACATGCCTAACCTATAAACGACATCGAATTATAAAACGTGAAATATCAAAATACAAACAATCAACTTTCGCTTTAGTCGAAAAAAACTTTAAATAAGAATCATTCACACGCATAATAGCGGCGATTAATGCATCAAGTTTAAGCAAAAACAACTATCTGATTGTTTTGTAATGATAAAAATAAAATACTATTTTTTATAGATACTTTTTAATTTTATAAATTCTTTTCTTCATATTTCACAAAAAATGCCCTTTTCAGCGTCAAAGCAGCGCAATTTTTCAACCTTTATATATAGCCCCAAATAATACTGCTCATTTATATATTAAATATAATTAATTAATAATCTATTTTTAAGATTCCTTTTGCCAAATTCAATGAGTCATTTTTTAGGCAATTAATCGCACCAAAATGCACCAATAATGAATTTACCTAGAGCGCTTTTGATTGCTTTTTGAATGAACAGTTCACGGCAAAGTATGGCCGTTATAGGGCTTGCAGACGGGATAAGTATTTATTTTATAAGCAGCAACATCTGACCCAAATAAAAATTTACTTACAATTGGACTGATGCTTCATTTTTTTTATGCACCTGAAACTTGATTTGACATATTATACTCGACCGGTGCTGTGATTTTACTCAGTTTTTTCTTCGATACTGAATGACTAATTGACTGTAGCAACGTCATTTTTTATCCCTAAGTATAATTGACAAAATTTTAGTAACCACTAATCTTATAGCAAATTTTGACACCGTCTGATTCGCACATGACAAGATTAGTATTTCGAGTCAGATAATCATTCACCAGGACAGGAGATCTATTGAATGTCTGCAGCAACTGGCAAAAAAGCCGTATTACAGCTTGATGGCAAAGAAATTGAATTACCAATTTACAGCGGCACATTAGGCCCAGATGTAATTGACGTTAAAGATGTATTGGCATCAGGTCACTTTACTTTCGATCCTGGTTTTATGGCGACAGCGGCTTGCGAATCTAAGATCACATTCATTGATGGTGACAAAGGTGTGTTATTACACCGTGGCTATCCAATTGATCAATTAGCGACTCAAGCAGACTACTTAGAAACTTGCTACTTACTACTTAATGGCGAGCTTCCAAATGCTGAACAGAAAGCAGAATTTGATGCGAAAGTACGTAACCATACGATGGTTCACGATCAAGTAAGCCGCTTCTTCAATGGTTTCCGTCGTGACGCTCACCCTATGGCAATCATGGTTGGTGTTGTTGGTGCATTATCTGCGTTCTATCACAACGGTTTAGACATCGAAGATGTTAACCACCGTGAAATTACTGCAATTCGTTTAATCGCGAAAATCCCTACACTTGCAGCGTGGAGCTACAAGTACACTGTAGGTCAACCATTCATTTACCCACGTAATGACCTTGGTTATGCAGAAAACTTCTTACATATGATGTTTGCTACGCCTGCTGACCGTGATTATAAAGTAAACCCAGTTCTTGCTCGTGCAATGGATCGTATCTTCACGCTTCATGCTGATCACGAACAAAATGCGTCTACGTCTACCGTTCGTCTTGCTGGTTCTACTGGCGCGAATCCATATGCATGTATCTCTGCAGGTATCTCTGCACTTTGGGGACCTGCTCACGGTGGTGCAAACGAAGCTGTACTTAAAATGCTAGATGAAATTGGTAGCGTAGAAAACGTTGCTGAATTCATGGAAAAAGTAAAACGTAAAGAAGTTAAACTCATGGGCTTCGGTCACCGTGTTTATAAAAACTTCGATCCACGTGCGAAAGTCATGAAAGAAACATGTGACGAAGTTCTTGCTGCATTAGGCATCAACGATCCACAATTGCAACTTGCAATGGAACTTGAGCGTATTGCACTGAACGACCCGTACTTCGTTGAGCGTAAGCTTTACCCGAACGTAGACTTCTACTCAGGTATCATCTTAAAAGCGATTGGTATCCCAACAGGTATGTTTACGGTGATCTTCGCGCTTGCACGTACAGTTGGTTGGATCAGCCACTGGTTAGAAATGCACAGCGGTCCTTACAAGATCGGTCGTCCACGTCAGCTTTACACAGGCTCGACACAGCGCGACATCAAACGTTAATCTCGATTAGCGTTAATAAAAAAGGATGCTTCTGCATCCTTTTTTTGTTTTATCGGTTATGCTCTTGAAATAAAACTTAAACAACTTTCATTTTGCAGAACTCATTTTATCAAGCCAATGATCAAAAAAACCACTGTTTTGATGCAAGTCACACTGCCCGTCTTTCAAATAAAAATGGCGTCTTTCGCATTATTTCTATTAATGATCATACTGACTTGGCTGCTACTGGTTTACTTTAGTTATGATTTAAGCCTGTACTATCTTTATCAATTCCTGCCTTTCTTTGCCCAACTGCTCAGCATTGCTTTGATGTTTGCTTTATTGATAGCAACGCTTTACCTGTATAACCAGCTTTATCAGAAATACTTTAGCCATCCCATCACCTTTAAGTTATATCAGCAAGGCATCGCTCTGGAAGATTCCAAGCAATCTACTTTTTTCTGTTGGCAAGATTTGATCCAGATACAACTTCGACAACAGCAGGCGCAAATCCACAGTCTCAATCTACTCAGTAAAACCCAACCTTATCAGCAGTATTTTTATTTTAATTCATGGATGTGGCCTGCCACATTAACCCAGCAACATTGTGAGTTTTTACCGTTCTGGAAAAAACTGGAAGCGCTGGCAAAACAGCAACAATTGCAACGGATCAGCAATACAAGTACCCACAAGAAAACCCATATTGATATCATTCGCCTCATTGCAGATCAGCAAGCGCTAGACAGTTTTCAACAAAAACAGAGATGGTCTGCTATCGGATTAACGCTTGGTATTTTAGTCAGCTTTAGCCTATTTATTGCCTACCTACTCTGGCATGAATTTAACGATGGCAGCATTGATCTGCCCCATCAACAAACCCAGTCAATCTCTGGCACAAATTTTGAAAGCTATCAAAATCAGGTCTATATTTTTAAACAAGGTCAAGGTACTTTTTTAGTTCCCCAAGTAAAGGCTAATCAATTTACAGGTTTAGCTTTAAGTAATCTTGCTGACCGTGCAGATGAGCTGTATAGCAATGTCGGTAAAACACCACAACAGGTTTACTGGCAAGACCACATCCTGTCTCAATTAAATCCTGCACAAACACACTATTTAGGTAATGATTTCACCAAAGATGCTCAACAGGTTTACTTTCGCGATATACGATTAGCCAACGCGAATGCCGCTCATTTCTCAGCAATATTACATCCAAGCTTCAATACGCTTAGCTATTTTTACGCCAAAGATGATCAACAGGTTTATTACAAAACAAAAGCATTAACAGATTTAGATCCGCAACAGAGCCAAGCATTTTCAAATAGCAGCCAATATATTCACGATCAACAGCTGGTTTATTATCAAGATAAAAAGCTGAGCAAGTTAAATGCGCAACAAACGCAGATTTTTAGTGGCAGCAACCGTTTTAGTCAGAACTTGAATCTAGCAACAGACGGTCGATCTTTTTATTTAAATGAACATCCATTACCACATATCGCTGAGCATAAGTTTTGGGGAACAACAGCTGTTGACGCAACTCAGTTACAACTGCTTGGCAGTCAAAGCAGTGAACCCTACCCTGGAAATTTCAGCTATCTTTTTGCAGATCAGCAATACATTTACATTTATGACGAATTTTATCAACGATTAAAAGTACTCTATCGATTTCCTCAACCAATACAGTTACAGGTTCTGGAGGATCGGCGCTTTAGTGATGGAAAAAATATGTACATCATCACTGAAAAGATCTACCGATCTAAAGGGCGCTCTTCAGGAACGACCACACATGGCTTTAAAATCAGCCTGATTCGTGAACAAGATCAACAGATCATCGCTCAATATTTTGCCCGTAATCCAAGTGCCTTAAAACTATCTAAACTGTTTCATAACCGGGAGATCAACGGATCTCATAATTAACAAGATCAGCTGGAAGTCTATCAACACCTTGCATCATCAACAAGATTCTCTACAACATGTGATTGCTTAAATCTCATCTTCTTCTAGTTCTAGCGCGCGTAATAAAGTGTTGCTAATACCATCCGCACGCAACCAAGCCAATTCATAGCTGGCCTTTGCCAAGGCCAGTACACGACGTTCAAACTCATCCCAGATCGGTTTAACCTGAGCATCGCTAATTCCCAGCCCACTATCATGTGCCAAGTGTTTGTTTTTTTCACAAATCTTCAAAGCATGATAAAGCTTACGTCCTTTACTGGCACTTTCTAAGACACGCGTACGCTTGTTCTGAATAAAGCCTTCAATATGCGGTAAATTTGCATGAGGCAACAAGGGCACCAAAATTTGATCCAGTTGCGCATCTAAACGCTTCCACACCATCAATCGCTGCTCTGCAGTATAGGTATTCCACTGAATCACTTCATGATTAAAACGGCGACAGCCACGACAGACCAGATCACCAAATACCGTTGAACAACGCCCTGCACATGGGGTCAATGATGGGATTCGACGATCATTACTCAAAACCAACTCCTCTAAAACCATATTTATTTTATGGTTTTCTCGCTTATTTTCAGATTTCGCGCTAAAATGTGCGCCTCATTTTTCTATCTTAATACATTTGGAGTTATCCATGAACGCTACTGTAGAACAGCTTGCACCTGTAGAACAGCAAGCGACCAATAATTGGGTTGTTGCGGCACTATATCAATTTAAAGAAGTTTCAGATGCAGCAGATCTGCAACAACGTCTTTTGACCTTAGTGAATAGCATCAATTTATGTGGAACTCTGATTGTAGCGTCTGAAGGAATTAACGGAACTGTTGCTGGTGACCGTGCCGCGATTGATGCAGTTCATCAATTCCTTCTCAACGAAGGTTTTAACGCAATGGAATATAAAGAGTCTGAAAGCTCTGAAAAGCCATTCCGTAAAATGAAAATTAAACTTAAAAATGAAATTGTAACTTTAGGTGTAGAAGTCAAGCCACGTGATTTAGTTGGCCACTATCTTGATCCTAAAGAATGGAATGATCTGATTAGTCGTGATGATGTAATCCTGATCGATACTCGTAATGATTATGAATATAAAGCAGGCACATTCAAAGGTGCAATCGACCCTAAAACAGAATCATTCCGTGAATTTCCTGAATACGTAAAACAAAACCTTGAACAGCACAAAGACAAAAAAATTGCGATGTTCTGTACTGGTGGTATTCGTTGTGAAAAATCAACCTCTCTCCTTCTTCAAGAAGGTTTCAATGAGGTTTATCACCTGAAAGGCGGTATTCTTAAATATCTAGAAGAAACCCCTGCCGAAGAAAGCATGTGGGAAGGTGAATGTTTCGTTTTTGATGGCCGTACTGCTGTTACCCATGGTGTTGAAGAAGGTGAAAACATCAAGTGTCATGCTTGCGGTTGGCCATTGACCAAAGTTGAAGCTGAACTGCCAAGCTATGAACATGGTGTCTCTTGTGTGTACTGTATTGATAAAACCACAGACAAACAAAAAGCAGGCTTCCGTATGCGTCAGTCACAGATTGCTGCTGCAAAACGCAAACGTCTGTAAGCTTAACAAGTCGATTAAAAGCCATAGTTAAACTATGGCTTTTTTATTCCCTTGATAAAAATCATGTAACGATTCAACCCTTGAGCATTGCTCTCCACTTCTCTATGCTAAAAACAATAATCAAATGAACGATATAAGGGCATTATGGGACTTGAAGAGTGGGTCTTATCGATCATGGAAAAACTTGGGTATTTAGGTATCGCATTTTTAATGTTCCTAGATAATATCTTCCCGCCTATTCCCTCAGAAATCATTATGCCATCGGCTGGCTATACCGCTTCAAAAGGTGAACTCACCCTGATCGGCGTCATTATTGCAGGAAGTGCTGGTTCAATTTTAGCTGCGATGTTGTTCTATTGGATCGGTCGAAAAGTTCCACAACAACGACTGTTTCAGTTTATCGAACGTTATGGCAAATATTTACGCATTCAGGTTGCTGATTTAGACAAAGCACTGACATGGTTTAACAAACATGGGCATCGCATTGTTTTCTTCGGGCGAATGATTCCAGCAGTCCGTTCCTTGATTAGTATCCCTGCAGGGATCAGCCGGATGCCTTTTAGTAAATTTATGCTCTACAGTAGCGCTGGAACGCTGATTTGGACCAGTTTCCTTGCCTATCTGGGCTATCATTTTAGTGAAAATCAGGCACTCATGCTGGCGATTCTACAACGCATCAGCTATCTGATCTTCGCCCTAATTGCCTTGTATATCATCTGGTGGGCAATTAAAAAGTTTTACCCATCTAAATCAAATCACAACCAATAACACCAACAAAGCTTAGACCTGAGATAAAACTGCGTTAAATCCCAGTTGGCTTTTATGCATTTCATCCCTTAACCAGTCTCTCAGCAATACTTTACGAATATCCGCCTCAAAAGGCTGGGCAGACAATAAATGATAGGCCGAACCATCCGCATAAGTCGTGGTGAGTGGCTCCAGCATCTGATATTTCATTTCTCGTTCAACCATATAGGCTGAAACCACTGTTGCACCTAAACCCGCCAAGCAAGCCTCAATACAAAGATAAAAATGCTCAAGCGAAGATCGTTTTAAATCACTGAGTTGCTCTGGATGCCGTCGTTTAAACTGTTGCCATAGCTGAGTTCTGGACTTGGAAATAAATAGCTGTGTCATTGCCGCATGATCATTCTTCGCCCGTACAGCGAGCATCTGTTCATCTGCAATTTTTTCACTATACAGGGCAGCGCCCCAATCAAAATCATCTCTTCTCAGCGCCACGTCGATATGCTGTGCAGTAAAATCCACCGCTCCACCACCGGTTAACAAACTCACCTCAAATTCAGGATAGCGCTGTTTAAATTGCGCCAAGCGGGGAATCAGCCATTTCATGGCCAGTGTCGGTTCACAAGAAAGAATCAGGTTTTTCTGCACCTTATTGTGTTGCTGTAATTGTACTACGCACTGCTCGATCTGTTGAAAGACCTGCTGACAACAATCAAACAGCACTTCACCCTCTGAGGTTAAAGTTAATTTTCTGGCTTCACGTACAAATAACAGCAAGCCTAAACTTTCTTCCAAGTTTTTAAGTTGCTTACTCACCGCACTTTGAGTCACAAATAGCTTTTCCGCAGCAAGCGTCACACTTTCATAACGGGCCACGTAATAAAAAAACTTGAGTGAATTCAAAGACAATCGTTCAATCATTCCAAAAACTCATGCATAACAAGAATTAACTTCAATTTTAAATATAGCAAGAATATGAAAAATATAAAAAATCTTTAATTATTCAGTTTAGGAATAGATGAGTGAATGAAATCATTGCAGTCGGCATCGTTACCCTGCTTGCAGTCATCAGCCCAGGTGCTGACTTCGCCCTGGTGACCCGAAACAGCTATCTCTATGGTCGCCATTTGGGCATGTGTACCGCCTACGGCATTGCAATCGGTGTCTGGGTCCATATTAGCTACAGCTTGATTGGACTCACTTTTTTACAGCAACACCTCCCCAGTTTAATTCATCTGATTCAATATATTGGTGCAGCTTATTTGATCTATATTGGCTACAAAACCTTTACCCAAGCCCCCATTCTGTTTGATGACAATAGCCATCAAATCACACGTTGGCAGGCCATCAGGCATGGTTTTCTCACCAATAGTCTCAACCCCAAAACTACACTTTTTGTCATGAGTATTTATGCACAAGTCATGACCACCACCAACAACCTGCACACACTAATCGGCTATGGTTTTTTTATTTCTAGCAGTCATTTGGTTTGGTTTTGTCTTGTTGCACTTTTTTGTTCTGCCCCTTTCATTCGAAATAAAATTCTCGCTCGACAAATCAGCATTAATCGAGTGATTGGTTGTATCTTGAGTGCTTTAGGACTGAGTCTATTTTTCGCTCATTTTTAAATATTGATCTTTAAACGATCTAAATGCAAAACAACAACGCCAACTGTCGGCAATAAAAAAACGCCTTCTAGAGGCGTTTTAATATTTTATTTGTTTGTCATTCTTCAACCGCGATGATCACAGTATCCGAGGTATCCTTATGCTGGCGTATGGTACATCAGATAGAGTTCATTTAAATTATTTGGAATTTCTTCCGCTAATTCATCCATCAACTGACCATTGCGACGGAAAGATTCCATTTGTGGATCTTCTTCATCAATTCCGCTAAACACCATAATTGGTAATGTTAAATCGATAAGCTGCTCTTCAAACTCAGGTGCAAACCACGCATCTTCATTAAGGAACATGGCATCAACAAAACCAACACTCCAATCACCTAAGCTCGATTCAACGTCCGCTTCTTCGATTTCAAATGGAAACTCGATTCCATTTTCATTGGCTAAATCTTGACGAATAGACTCCAACCAAAGCTTAACCTGCTCAAGCACTTCAGCAGGAAGTTTCTTTTGATTACTCTCGAAAAGCTCATCTAACCAACGATCGAATTGTGGACCAACTGCAATCGCACACAAAAAGCCATGAGTCGCTGCAAAATCTAGACCATATTCATTTTGATCGCCGTCAAGATAGTTACTCAATAAGTCTAAATCTAACGTGCTCATTCTTTAATCCAATTTTAAAAATACATCGTCAACAGCATAACATTTTCGGACATAAAGTCTTAGCAATTTTGCTTAGTCTTCGTCATCAAGATCATCGTCGTCGAAATCGTAATCAAAATCTTTGAGTTCTCGCTCTAAACGACGTTGCGCCAGAAGCTCATCAATCAAACGGCGCTTTTCTAATGATTCTTTGGCAGTAATTTTTCCAGATGACTCATCAAAACCTGCATCATCTTCACCATAGTTATCATCATCTAATTCAAAATCTGTAGAAGACACTAAGTACCTCTAATGAAAAAATATAAATGGGTCTAGCCGCTATTTATCGGTCTTAGCCAACCTTGTCAAGTTTTATTTGTTTTTTTTGTGATAAAACGATGTTTTGTACTTTTTTTCATCAGTTTTTTTGTGTATTTATAATCTAAGAACAATTGTAATTAAAAAACATCTTTAATCAGGACTGACTGCTTGAAAATTTATGACTCAACCCCATATTCAAGAAACGAACGTGAAATCAAAGCTATTTTTATTTTAAAGTTAACGGATCGAATCCAAAACATTCATCGTGAATTGTGCTATCATGCACGGTTTTTCACCGCCCCAGATTCAACAAAAGAGTAAGCAAAGATGAGCGATATGAATTCCCCTACTTCGCAAGTAGCGGCTCTGATTAGCCGAGGCAAAGAGCAAGGTTATTTAACTTACGCTGAGGTTAACGATCATCTACCAGACTCAATTACGGAAAGTGAGCAGATTGAAGACATCATTCAGATGCTTCAAGACGTTGGTATTCCAGTGCATGAACGTGCACCAGAAACTGATGACACCATGTTTGGTGAATCAACTGAAGCGGCTGACGAAGTTGCCGAAGAAGAAGCTGCTGCCGTATTAGCATCGGTTGAAAGTGAGCCTGGTCGTACCACAGACCCTGTACGTATGTATATGCGTGAAATGGGTACGGTTGAACTTCTTACACGCGAAGGCGAAATTAGCATTGCAAAACGCATCGAAGAAGGTATTCGTGACGTTTTACATTCGATTGCTTACTGGCCAAATGCTGTTGAAGTTGTTTTACAAGAATATAATGACTTTTTAACTGGTGAGCGTCGTCTTGCCGATATTCTCTCTGGTTATTTAGACCCTGAAACTGACGAAGATATTCCAGAAGTTCTTGAAGAAGAAGCTGAGCTTGAAGAAGACGAAGATGCTTCACCTAAAGCAAAAGACGTCAAACTCGATGATGATGACGAAGAAGAAGAATCTGAAGGTGATGATGATTCTGAAGGTGAATCAGGTCCAGACCCTGAAGTTGCCAAAGTTCGTTTCTCTGAATTAGAAGCGGCTTGGAATGAAACTAAATCGGTTGTAGCGAAACACGGTCGTGATAGTGATGAAGCAAAAGCTGCGCTTGAAGCGCTTGCTGCTGTGTTCATGATGTTCAAATTTACACCACGTTTATTCGACATCATTTCAGAAATGATTCGTGGTACACATGACCAAATTCGTTCAAATGAACGTGAAATTATGCGTTATGCAGTCCGTCGTGGTCGTATGGATCGTACCCAGTTCCGGATGACCTTCCCTGAGCAAGAATCAAATCCAGCTTGGTTAGACGAACAAATTGCCAAAGCACCGGCTGAAACCAAAGCACATTTAGAGAAAGTACGTCCTGACGTATTGGCATTCCAGCAAAAAATTGCAGATATTGAGAAAGATCTTGGTTTAAACGTTAAAGATATCAAAGATATCTCGAAACGTATGGCTGTTGGTGAAGCGAAAGCACGTCGTGCCAAGAAAGAGATGGTTGAAGCGAACTTACGTTTGGTAATTTCGATTGCGAAAAAATATACCAACCGTGGCTTACAGTTCCTCGACTTGATTCAAGAAGGTAACATCGGTTTGATGAAAGCCGTGGACAAGTTTGAATATCGTCGTGGTTATAAATTCTCGACTTATGCAACGTGGTGGATTCGTCAGGCGATTACACGTTCGATTGCCGACCAAGCACGTACCATTCGTATTCCAGTACACATGATTGAAACGATTAACAAGATCAATCGTGTTTCTCGTCAACTTCTTCAAGAAATGGGCCGTGAACCGACTCCTGAAGAATTGGGTGAGCGTCTGGAAATGGACGAAGTTAAAGTTCGTAAAGTACTTAAAATCGCAAAAGAACCGATTTCGATGGAAACACCGATCGGTGATGATGAAGATTCGCATCTTGGTGACTTCATTGAGGACTCAAACATCACTTCACCAGTGGATGCTGCGACCTCAGAAGGCTTAAAAGAAGCGACACGTGAAGTACTTGAAAACTTGACTGAACGTGAAGCAAAAGTATTGAAAATGCGTTTTGGTATCGATATGCCAACCGACCATACTTTAGAAGAAGTAGGTAAACAGTTTGACGTAACACGTGAACGTATTCGTCAGATTGAAGCGAAAGCGTTACGTAAGCTTCGTCACCCTTCTCGTTCAGAACACTTACGTTCATTCTTGGAAAACGACTAATCTTTGGGAAATCTTATGCTAGACCAATGCATTGTATTGGTTTAGCGCAGGACTTGAAGTTCAATACTTCATCCCCATCTATGTATTAGATCAAAAGCGCCTGCACTGATGCAGGCGTTTCAAATTAAGAGGTTGCTCATGTTAGACCGCACTCCTTCTCGTGAATTGCAAGAACATCTTTGGGTTTTCCCGATGGACTATCCGATCAAATTGATTGGTAATGCAGGGGATGAACTTCGAGTGGCTGTTGTTGATATTTTGCAGAAGCACTTCCCTGAGTTTGATGGCGACACAGTAAAAGTTCAGCCGTCACGTACAGGCAAATACCACTCTTTAACTGCACAATTACGCTTTGAAGAGCTGGAACAAGTTCATGCCTTATACGCTGATCTTGCAGCCTGTCCTTTAATTAAGACAGCGCTTTAATTAAAAAGTCCAAAATACGAAAGTGTTTTGGATTTTTTTTCGCAAAAAATAACACCCGACTTTTTTGATAAATTCCTATTTATCTGATTCAAATCATTACATAATTAAACGACTAATCAATTTAAAGCCGCCAAGGAAATCCTGTTGTAATGAATGCTGCAAAACCAACTTTAATCATTCGTTGTTTCAATGATCTACAAGATTACACGACTCGTTTTGAAGCAATGAAAGACTTCACAAGCAATCGTGATGAAACCACACCCGATGAAGTTTGGCTGCTTCAACATCAAGATGTCCTGACCCAAGGACAAGCAGGTAAGCCTGAACACATTCTGCTACACAGTAGCCTGCCGATTGTACATACTGATCGCGGTGGTCAAGTCACTTGGCATGGCAGAGGTCAATTGGTTGCTTATTTCCTGTTAGACCTGAATCGCTTGAAATGGCATGTCCGTACTTTAGTCAGTTTTGCAGAACAAGTCATGATTGATCTGCTCAAACAGTACAATATCGATGCTTATGCCAAATCAGATGCACCTGGGGTGTATGTGGATGAACGCAAGATTGGTTCTCTTGGTTTTAAAATTCGCCGTGGCCGTAGTTATCATGGCCTTGCCCTGAATATTGACTGTGACTTAACTGGCTTTCAAACCATTAACCCATGCGGCTATGCAGGTTTAGAAATGGTGCGCCTGCAAGACTTACTTGAAGATTACCCAAGCTTTGAACAGCTCTGTGATACCTTCATTACTTATTTAAAAAATACCGATTTGTTTAATGACCTTGTAGTCAAATCTGAATAATTTACTTTTCAATTCTAATAAAATAAATTAGAGTAAATACTCTAAATTAGCTTTTGCATAATTTTAACAAGGGATACGCAAGTGATTTCAACCAAAGCAGTGAAGCCCACGTTGCAATTTGCCTACGTCAAACTCATGATGGATGTTGTGGGTCGTGGCCTCGTGATGGCAAGCCAAGTGGATGATGAAGTACAACAGGAAGTGTCGAAGTTTCCTGTAGGTTTTATCCTTTCAATGAATGTTTTCCCCAATGGACCTGCATTTGTTGCTCGAGTAACCGAAGAAAAACAATTAGAGCTATTGTCCAACTACAAAGGCAAGCCTGATTTAACCATTACCTTCAAGCATTTAACCCATGCCTTTTTGGTATTTTCTTTCCAAGAAAGTACCGCGCAAGCCTTTGCCAATGACCGTATGATTGCCGATGGTGATGTTTCAAGCGCCATCCGTTTAGTGCGTTGCTTGAACAAAATGGAAGCCCTGATTTTACCTAAACTAATCGCTTCACTTGCAGTCAAACGCTACCCTACTGAATTAACATTAAAAGAAAAATTCACGGGTGCAAAAAATATTTATCTTAAAGTCGCAAAATCATATCTCAAACGGAGCGCATAACATGGCTAAGCCTTATTACGAGTTTTTCTGTCCTGTAAAAGTCATTGCTGGTAACGCTGCCTTAGAGCATATCCCATTTGAACTTGCGACGCTTGGCGCAAAACGCCCAATGATCATTACCGATAAAGGTGTACGTGCCAATGGTTTGCTTAGCCCAATCGAAGCAGCATTCAGCACTACTGATGCAGTGATTGGTGCGATCTTTGATGATGTTCCACCCGATTCAAGCTTGGAAGTGGTTCGCTTAGCCGCAGAACTTTACCGCAAGCAAAAATGTGATGCGATCATCGCGATTGGTGGCGGCTCAGTCATCGACACCTCTAAAGCGACCAATATCTTGGTGTCTGAAGGTGGTGATGATTTATTGCAATATTCAGGTGCTCACAATCTACCGAAACCACTCAAGCCATTCTTTGTGATTCCAACCACCTCTGGTACAGGTTCTGAAGTGACCATGGTTGCTGTCGTGTCAGATACCCAACGCAATGTAAAATTGGCTTTTGCTTCTTATTACCTGATGCCACATGCTGCGATTCTTGATCCACGCATGACCCAGACTTTGCCGCCTCATCTTACTGCCATGACAGGTATGGATGCATTGACGCACTGTGTTGAAGCCTATACCTGCTTAGCTGCTAATCCACTCAGTGATGCCTATGCCAGTGCAGGGATTAAAAAGATCAGCGAAAATCTTTTCAAAGTTTTAGACAATCCAAGCGATGCACAGGGTCGTTTAGAGCTTGCACAAGCATCTACCATGGCGGGGATTGCCTTCTCAAATTCAATGGTGGGCTTAGTGCACTCATTGGGTCATGCGCTTGGTGCAGTTGCCCATCTACCCCACGGCTTATGCATGAACTTATTCCTGCCATACGTGCTGGAATACAATAAAGAGATTAATGGCGACAAGATTGGTGAATTACTGCTAACACTTGCGGGTGCCGATATTTATGCACAAACTCCTGCAAACTTACGTGCAGACAAAGCCATTGCCACAATTTTAGCAATGCGTGATCGTCTTTTCAGCCTGACCAAACTGCCACGTACGTTACGCGAAACAGGTAAAGTCACTGAAGCACAACTGGATGAAGTTGCAGATAAGGCATTGAATGATGGTTCTATCATTTACAATCCGAAAGAAGCAAACTTGCAAGACATTCGTGCAATCTTACAAAAAGCATGGTAATACATTGAGTTAAATCAAGTATTGCTGCTTACAAGCCCCGATATTGATTGAGTATCGGGGCTTTTTAATTTTAAGTGAATCTTTATTCATCTATTTCTTTACCCAATTGGCAAAAAAATTGCTAAAAAAAGCATAAAAGTACTGACAATTTATAGTGTTTTAGGATAGATTGGCGCACTTTCGTTTTTTGTACGGGGGATCGTTTTTGTCTCAAATGATCCTTAACACTATGGCTGATCTTTGATCAACGATTATGAGGATAACGCCGTTGACAAATTTATCTGGGACTCAACCAACAGCGAAGCTTCAAAAGAATCTTGTGCTTTGGCACATCATCATTATTGGCTTGGCTTATATTCAACCATTAACTTTATTTGATACGTTTGGTTTAGTATCTGAAAGAAGTGGTGGTCATGTACCGACTTCCTACATATTTGCCTTAGTTGCAATTCTTTTAACGTCGATCAGTTATGGTCACATGATTCGTCGTTATCCGTCTTCTGGTTCTGCATATACCTATGCCCAAAAGTCGATTCACCCTAATGTTGGTTTTATGGTGGGTTGGTCTTCGTGGTTAGACTATTTGCTCTCCCCTCTGGTGAATATCATTCTTGCTGATATTTATTTGAGAGCACTCTTCCCAGAAGTAAACAACTGGATTTGGGTGATTGGTTTAACCGTACTCATGACTGTGATCAACTTGTTTGGTGCACGTTTTGTTGCGCGTTTTAACAGTACCATTGTCGTGATCCAGCTCGGTGTGATTTTCTACTTTGTGTATCAGGTCTATATCCTGCTCACACAAGGGGTCTATGCCGACGGCACACTGAATCCAGACAAAGCTGAATTATGGTCACTTGCGCCATTCTGGAATGAAATGACCTCTGTCGGGGCTTTAATTGCTGGTGCAACTGTTCTCTGCTTCTCATTTACCGGTTTTGATGCGCTTTCTTCACTTGCAGAAGAAACCAAAGATGCTGAAAAGACTTTGCCACGTGCAATTTTCACCACAGCATTGCTTGCAGGTATCATCTTCATTGTCAGCACCTACTTTATTCAGCTTTACTTCCCAAGTAATCCGAATACCTACTTCAACCCACTGGATGAATCTCAACCGGTCATGGTTGCAGCCATTGGTAGCCTTGCATTTAAAACCATGGTTTTATACTTTGCAGTCGTAGCAGTCATGGCATCAGGTATTTCGGCACATGCAGGTGTATCGCGTTTAATGTATGTGATGGGTCGTGATGGCGTGATCAATAAAAAGTTATTCGGTCATATTAGCCCACGCTTGCATACCCCAACTTACAACATCTTGATTGTAGGTGTTGTTGCGTTGTCTGCTGGTTTCCTTGATCTTGAGCATATCGTGAACTTGATTAGCTTCGGTGCTTTAACCGCATTTAGCTTTGTTAACTTCTCGGTGATTTCTCGCTACGCGTTACGAGATGGCAAGAACAAGACACCAAAAGACATTATCAGTTACATCATCATTCCTACGCTAGGTTTCGCCAGCGTGTTTATGATGTGGTTGGAAATTGATAAATTGGCTTTACAGATTGGTCTGGCTTGGGCAGTAATCGGTGTCGGTTATCTTGCTTATAAGACTAAAGGCTTCAAATACAATGCACCACAGCATAATGAATTTGATGACAGACATTAATCTGATAAGTTAATAAAAAAGGCGCTGAATGCGCCTTTTTTATAGCTTGAAAATTTAGCCGTGCAGCTTTTCAACAATCGATTTCACACGTTGTGCATAAAGCTTCGCTGTTTCCAAATCCCCTGTTGGAATCTCATCAATACTCGCATCAGATGGTGACTGAACCAACAAACCAACCGAACCACCAAGGTTATTTAAATCTTCACGTTTTGCATCTTTGGTATTAGCTGGCAATAATCCCAAGCTCACCCAAATACCGCCATGCTGAGAAGCCAAAGTCTGTAACTGAATCAAGGTCACCTGCTTATCACCATTCAGACTCGCACTATTGGTAAAACCTGCAAAGACTTTATCCTGCCAGCCACGGGTAAACCAAATTTTTGAAGAAGCATCAGCAAACTTCTTAAACTGCCAAGGGGCTGCCGCCATGTAGGTTGGTGCACCAAACACAATACCTTGCGCATTATTGAGCGTTTGCCAATCCTGTTCCGTAATCTCACCATTCTGATCAATTTCAATCAGAGAGGCGTCAATCGCACCCGCAAAAGTTTCCGCAACCACTTTGGTATGGCCATAGCCTGAGAAATAAACAACTGCAATTTGTGTCATGAGAATATCCAAAATTTTTCAAAAGTTCGATTTAATGATATATTTTAGAAACTAGGTGTCAATTAGTTACCAACTGGTAACTACTAAGATTCGATTGAGAAAATGAGGGTTATCGCTATGAATCAGGCATTAAAATACGATATTTATCAACAACATTGCCCTGCTCGATTATTTTTTGAAAAAATTGCAGATAAATGGGTGCTGTTGATCATCAATGTGCTTGCGCGAGAAACCCAACATTTCAATTTATTGAAAAAAAACATTCAAGGCATCTCACCTAAAGTATTGTCACAAAAGCTAAAAATGTTGGAAAGAGATGGATTTATCGAGCGCCAAGTGCAGAATACCTCTCCAATTCGAGTTGATTATTCACTCACAACACTCGGTTTAGAGGTGGCAGAAATGGCGTATCAACTCAAAGATTGGGCAGAAAGCAATATTGAACAGGTGATTTACGCTCAACGACGTTTTGATACGATACAGGAACAACAATTCGAATAATGCTGTGAGGTGTCTATGTACCCACAACCTTTAATTGCTGTAGCCGATGTCGAGAAAACCAGTCAGTGGTATCAAACAATACTTGGCTTAGAAAGTGGTCATGGCGGCAAAGACTATGAACAGTTGCTATATGAACAGCGTATGGTGTTGCAACTGCATCAATGGCAAGCGCATGAACATCCATATATTGGAGACCCAAAGCGGGTGATTGGGAATGGGGTTTTATTGTGGTTTGAAAGCAATCAATTTGATGAGATTGTCAAAAAGCTACAAACTCATCAAGTTGAAATTTTAGAAGGGCCGAAATATAACCCGAACGCGCATCATCGCGAAATTTGGTTTAAAGACCCAAATGGTTATACGCTGGTTGTCGCAAGTCCATATGGCGATATCTAAAGCACGATAAATCAGAGTTGTTTAAAACCTTGCTGTCTCCACGCTTCGTACACAATCACGGCCGTCGCATTCGAGAGGTTTAAACTTCTTGAATTTTCAGCCATTGGTAAACGAATCCACTGTTCTTGCGGGAACATGAGACGTACCTGTTCAGGTAAACCACGTGTTTCAGGTCCCATCAACAAGGCAACTGGACGGTTCAGATCAACCGTATGCGGTGTTGCTGTACCTTTAGTCGTCAATGGGAAGACATGCTCCACCCCCTTCGCTTTTAAATCAGCAAGACAAAGTTCGATATTGTCCCAAATTTGCATTCTTGCCCATTCGTGATAATCCAAACCTGCACGTTTCAACTTTTTATCATCCAGCTCAAAACCTAAAGGCTTGACCAAATGGAGTTGCGCACCTGTATTGGCACATAGACGAATGATATTACCTGTATTCGCTGGAATCTCAGGCTCGTATAGGACGACATGAATCACAAATTTTCTCTACTTTAAAATCTCCCCTAGCCCCTCTTTCTAAAAGAGGGGGACTCCTCCCTTTTTTAAAGGGAGGTTGGGAGGGATTGCCATTTTAACTGTTCACGTAGACTGACCACTTCACCAATAATGGTTAAAGTTGGCGCTACGATCTGATGTTCAGATACTTTGGTCGCGATATCCGCCAATGTACCCACCACCACTTTCTGATCAGGTGTTGTCCCTTTAGAAATTAAGGCTACAGGCATGGTTGGACGCTGACCATGTGCAATCAATTGCTCACAAATGCGTTCCAAACCGACCAAGCCCATGTATAACACCAAAGTTTGGTTTTCATACACCAGTTCATTCCAAGGTAACTCAGGTGAGCCTTCTTTTAAATGCCCCGTCAGAAAACGTACACTTTGCGCATAATCACGATGCGTCAGTGGAATACCTGCATAGGCAGAACAACCTGAAGCTGCAGTAATACCCGGAACAACTTGGAAAGTCACATTGGCTTGCACTAATTCCTGAATTTCCTCTCCGCCACGGCCAAAGATAAAGGGATCGCCACCTTTTAAACGGCAAACACGTTTACCTTGCTGTGCATATTCAACCAATAAGGCATTGATGCCATCTTGTGGAACCGAATGATTAGAACGGGCTTTACCGACATAAATCTTTTCAGCATCACGGCGGCACAAATCTAGAATGGGCGCAGACACCAAGCGGTCATAAATCACCACATCGGCTTGCTGCATCAGACGCAAAGCTTTTAAAGTCAGCAGTTCTGGATCGCCTGGACCTGCCCCGACCAAATACACCTCACCTTTCGGTGCAGTCCATTCAGTTAAAGCCTGCTCAATCAGAGCATTGGCCACATCAATATTGTCATTGAAAACCTGTTCTTTCAGCGGACTAGTGTACAAGTTTTCCCAGAAGATACGACGTTCATCTGGATTGGCAATTTTGGCTTTGACTTGCTTACGCCATTGCCCCGAAAACTCAGCCAATTTACCCATGCCATGTGGCACGATGGTTTCGATCTGAGTACGCAACTGTCTGGATAAAACGGGTGATGCACCATTGGAAGCCACTGAAATCACCAACGGTGAACGATCAATAATCGCAGGCACCATAAAACGGCAATGCGGAATATCATCGACACTGTTGACCAGCAGATTACGCTGTTCGCACTGTTCAAATACGCTTTTATTGACGTCAGGCTGGTCTGTCGCAGCAATCACTAAGCGATAAGCTGTTGCCAGAATATTTTCAGAAAAAGGCGCTTGAATATATTGCCCTGCCGATTGCTCAACAAGTTGACGTAATTCAGGAATGATGTCTGGTGCAATCACATCAACAATTGCACCAGCTTTGACGAGCAGGTTTGCTTTACGGTAGGCAATATGCCCACCACCCACAATCAGACAACGTTGCTGCTGCAACTTTAAAGAGATTGGGAAAATTTCCACGTCACGCCTCTATATTTTCAATCTGATTGAGCTAAAGCAAAAACTATGCACAAAATCGATGCAGAGTTTAGTCGATGTAGCTAACACCGCCCATATATGGACGTAAAACTTCTGGAATCTCGATTGAACCATCAGCGCGTTGATAGTTTTCCATCACTGCAAGTAAGGTACGACCAACTGCCAAACCTGAACCATTCAAGGTATGCACCAATTCGATCTTCTTCTGATCAACACGGTAACGTGCTTTCATGCGGCGTGCTTGGAAATCACCCACATTTGAGCAGCTTGAGATTTCACGATAGGTATCTTGGCTCGGCACCCATACTTCTAAGTCATACGTTTTAACTGCACCGAAGCCCATGTCACCACCACAGAGCAAAATCTTACGGTACGGTAAGCCTAATGCCTGCAAAATACCCTCTGCGTGTGCAGTCAATTCTTCAAGTGCCTGCATAGAGTGCTCTGGTTTTACGATTTGCACCATTTCAACTTTGTCGAATTGATGTTGGCGAATCAAACCACGAGTATCACGACCATAAGAACCAGCTTCGCTACGGAAACATGGTGTGTGTGCAGAATATTTCAGTGGTAAACGATCCGCATCAATAATTTCATCACGAACGAAGTTCGTTACTGGCACTTCAGCGGTTGGAATCAGGTAATACTCTTTTTCACCTTGTAGCTTGAACAAATCTTCTTCAAACTTAGGAAGCTGACCTGTACCACGCAAGCTGTCTGCATTGACTAAATACGGTACATAAGCTTCGGTATAACCATTTTTAAGCGTATGTGTATCGAGCATGAACTGGGCTAAAGCACGTTGTAAACGTGCCAAAGGTCCTTTCAATACGCTGAAACGTGAACCTGTCAATTTAGTCGCTGTTTCAAATTCCAGACCACCCATCATTTCACCAAGATCGGTATGGTCTTTGATTTCGAAATCAAACTGGCGTGGTGTACCCCACTTTAAGATTTCAAGGTTATCGCTTTCATCTTTACCAAAAGGGACTGATTCATCTGGCAAGTTTGGAATTGCGAGAGACTTTTGCTCAAGCTCAGCTTGCAACTCAGCCAAAGCCACTTCTGCAGCTTTGATTTCATCACCAATGGCTGCCATACGCGCCATGATCTCAGAAGCATCTCCACCTGATTTTTTGATTTGACCGACTTGCTTGGCACCTGCATTACGCTCTGCTTGTAAGTTTTCAGCTTTGGATTGCAAATCTTTACGGCGAGCTTCTAAATCAGCCCACTCTTGTACATTTAGCTGAATACCACGTTTTGCCAAAGCAGCATTGACTGCTTCAATATTATTTCTGAGTAATTTTGGGTCGATCATAATCAATCATGAATAGAGAAAAAACTGGCTATAGTGTAAGGCTTTAACCTAAAAAAATACAGCGATTGACAATTAAAGTCTCAGCACCTACAGCTAAGAAGTAGGTGCTGACATGCACTAATTAGGATCTTTAGGTAAGCTTGGTAAGTATTCTGCTTTTACAAACTGCTTGGCTGCGTAGTAAGGCAAGGTCAACTCACTCATACCTTCTGCATAAGATGCCAATTCATACAGTGGATAAACAAATACAATGCCATTTACCCCATAGTAATAGTTATCACTGACCTGTAATTGCTCTTTTTTAATGCTGTGGTCTTCCAACCAGTTTTGATTAGATGCATAAAGCTCATCACGTAGTTTGGTATTCATATCAGGTTTAAGCAATTCACTGACTGTGATATGTTTTTTATTGCTCAAATCAAAATTCACAAACTCTTGATGTGACATGCCATGTGCTGCACCTGCAGAGTAAGAATAACTCTGAATCGCAAAAGTCGCTAAGTTATAATTTTGCCCAATAAAGCGTACATAAGTACTGCTTTCACTTTGCGATGGTTCGTCCGCAGGGACTTTTACTTTTTGATCAGCAATATTCGAAAATGCATTCGGCTCCGCTTTTTTCATACGATTCACGAAATACTCATCAATCCATTTCTGATTGGTTTCAACTGTTTGTAAATCATAAGTGGTACAACCATCCTCCAAACAGACTTTCTGCTTTGGAATTTTAACCGCCACCACTTTTGCATGAATCAATGGAATATCGACTTTTTCAGTTGCCGCTGCAGTATCTTTTTTAGGTTGGCAACCTACAAGTGCAACGACAGTCAGGATGGGAAGAAGTGGAATAATTTTTGATCGTTGTGAAGTATTCATCGTCATGCAAGTCTCTGATGTTTTTCTTCACTATACAAAGCCTTGCTCCTAGATGAAATTAAAAAATGTATCCAAACTTCATATAAAAAAAGCCGCAACATGTGCGGCTTTTTAAGTGGAACAGAGAATTACTGATCAATAATATCGGTGCCTTTAGGCGGCGTGAAATTAAACACTGAGGCTGGAATCGCCTGATTCACTTTAATATTATTGAAACGAACATAAGTGGTTTGACCCAAAGAGTCTTGTAATACCATCAAATTCGGTGCCTTATTGCCACCAAAACTAATCGTTAAGCTTTGGAATGCGCCATCTTCCTGTTTCGGATACAAGGTGTAATACAGTTTGGTACGGTCTGGTTGAGTCACACGATAAGACTGCATGATCTGGTTGGTATTACCCGATAACAATAATGCAGGCGTATTGGCAATTTGATCATCTAAGCTTTGACGTACGGCTTGCTGTAAGTCCGGATCATAAATCCACACCACTTTACCTGTGGTCACAATGGTTTGTTTGGCTGGACTGGTGGTTTCCCAATAAAATTTCCCCGGACGCTCAACTTTCATGGTTCCTTTAAAGGTTTGATTCATATGTTGAGCAGTTAAACCTTTTTTTTGTATTGCTTTATTACTGGTTGCCACTTTTGTGGTTTGTTCAAAATCTGCGGTGAATCGTTGCAAGCCAGATAACTGTTGAACCAAACTTGTGGTCGCTTGCTGAGCCGATGCAGCTACAGGTGCAGCGAATACCTGACTACTCACAACAGGAGCAAGTGTCATTGCACTTAACGTTGCAGCATAAGCCATTTTTTTTACGAAATTCATAAAAACAACCTTCTATCAGATTTCTACTGGTATGACGACATCTTACTGTTTTTGATCATTAAAAAAATGAAGAAAAGCAACGGTTTTGTGTAATTCGTGTCGCAAAGTTCTGCATTATGTATGAAGTTGCAGCCTTTATGTAGAGATTGTAAGGATGAAATTCTACTTTTCGACCATTCACCAACTAAGGACTTCAATGCCAGATCAGAGAAATTATTCATCAACAATGCTCTAGACGAAAAATAAGAGTTTGATAACCTAAAACCAATAATTTAAAAAGCACCGTCCATGAAAAGCCTTGCCTTTATACACCGAAATGACACACGATTTGCGATTGGCGATTTTTATCCAGCCCTTTCTGTCTTTTCTTATCAGGAACTGGGTAATACCACCTCGCCCTTTTTATTGCTAGATCATCTAGGCCCAGGACGTTTATCACCCAAAAGCACGAAAAAAGGTGTCAATGAACATCCACACCGCGGCTTTGAAACAGTGACCTTTGTTTTTGCAGGTGAATTACAACACCAAGATTCTACAGGTCAAGGCGGCATCATTGCGCAAGGCGATGTTCAATGGATGACGGCAGCTTCTGGTATTCAGCATACAGAACATTTTAGTCCAGAGTTTCGTGAGCGTGGTGGATACTTTGAAATGGTGCAATTGTGGGTCAACCTTCCCGCAAAAGATAAAATGTCAGCACCACATTATCAAAGCTTACTGAATCACAAGATCCCAAAAGTCATTCTCGAAAATAATGCAGGCTATGTTCGTATCGTGGCCGGACAGTTCCAGAATATTCATGGGATCGCCGAAACCTTTAGCCCGATGAATGTCTTTGATGTACACCTAAATAAAGGACAGCAACTCACTCTGCCTGCCAATCATGGCGATACGACTTTAATTTATTTACGTAAAGGCAAGCTTCAGTTCGCAGCGCATGAAGACCGCTTAGAAGAACAGGCCTTAGCGGTGATGTCGAGCTTTGATACAAATGTTGTGATCACTGCCTTAGAGGATTGTGATCTGCTATTTTTATCCGCACCGCCCTTACAAGAACCAATCAATGGACATGGTTTCTTTGTGATGAACAGTTATGAGGAAATTTTAAAGGCTTACGAGGACTTAAAAACAGGAAACTTTGGAACAGCTTCCGACTAAACTACAATTCAAAATTGATATACATAAAAAAACCCGCTCAAAGCGGGTTTTCTCGAACTATTAAAACTTAAGCTTCAACAGTTACATAGCGACGGCCAAATTGACCTTTCACTTCAAACTTTACTACGCCGTCAGCAGTAGCAAATAAAGTATGGTCACGGCCCATACCAACATTTGCACCAGCGTGGAACTCAGTACCACGTTGACGAACGATGATGTTACCAGCAGTTACAGTTTGACCACCGTAAACTTTAACACCTAACATCTTAGGATTCGAATCACGACCGTTCTTCGTCGATCCACCGGCTTTTTTAGTTGCCATGTCTATTTACTCCTCGTGTTAGCCTGCGATACCAGTAATTTTCAACTCGGTAAACCATTGACGGTGACCTTGTTGCTTACGGTAGTGTTTACGACGACGCATTTTGATGATGCGGATTTTGTCGTGACGACCATGGCCAACTACTTCTGCAGTTACTTTTGCGCCAGCAACAACTGGAGCACCGATTTGAATGTTGTCACCGTTAACAACCATTAATACGTCATCAAACGTAATAGTCGCGCCAGTTTCAGCTTTCAATAATTCTACTTTAAGGGTTTCACCCTCAACAACACGGTGCTGTTTACCACCGCTTTGGATTACTGCGTACATAATGTACTCCAACTTGCCCGTGTCGTCGTGCCGATAAAGGGATATACCGATCTTAAGACGAACGCCACTGGGGTTATACAAGGGGACAAATTTTAAGTGAAAATTGATCAAACGACAAGTGATTTTACATAAACACATGTATATCGATAACTTGCTTGGATTTTTAAGCAAAATCAATTAGATTGATGGCGAACTGTTTTGATTGATTCTGATCAAAATTTGAAATACATTTTTGAAAACAAATTGTGACAATAACAAACTGTGTTTTTACAGTGCCATAAGTAAAGTAATGGCGCTTGGTGGGAACTTCCCTTTTTTCTGTCTAATTTAAGACCAAAGAGCTCATCATCGTGTTTTAAATGACAGATTACGCAGTCTGTATAACTGTTTAGTCACAGATTAATTGATACACTTGGCAACACTACCCACCTATACGAGGTTTTTCTTCATATGGTTATCGATTTTAAGCAAGACATTCTCTCCCCTGTTGCGACAGATTTTGCTGCGATGGATCGCCTGATTAATGAAGGAATTAGTTCAAAAGTGGGCCTCGTCATGAGTGTCAGCAAACACGTGGTAGAAGCAGGCGGCAAACGCATGCGCCCGATTATGTGCTTATTGGCAGCGCGTGCTTGTGGACTCGCCAATATGCAACAGGCACAGCATTTGGCTGCGGTGATTGAAATGCTGCACACCGCAACTTTGGTTCATGATGACGTGGTAGATGAATCGAACTTGCGCCGTGGTCGTCCAACAGCAAATGCCACTTGGAATAATCAAACAGCAGTTTTAGTCGGTGACTTTTTAATCTCGCGAGCTTTTGATTTATTGGTCGACTTAAACAATATGACCTTATTAAAAGATTTTTCGACAGGTACCTGTGAAATTGCAGAAGGTGAAGTACTGCAACTGCAATCGCAGCACCAACCAGAAACCACAGAAGAAACTTATTTAAGAATTATCCACGGTAAAACCTCTCGTTTATTCGAACTTGCCACTGAAGGTGCAGCTATTCTGGCGGGAGCAGAAGAATACCGTGAACCTTTGCGTCGCTTCGCAGGTCATTTTGGTAATGCCTTTCAGATTATCGACGATATTTTAGATTACACCTCTGATGCTGAAACATTAGGTAAAAATATTGGCGATGATTTAATGGAAGGAAAACCAACTTTACCGTTAATTTCGGCATTAGCTCATTCAACAGGCGAGGATCACGAGATCATTCGTCGCAGTATTGCAACGGGTGGTGTTGAGCATTTAGATAAAGTGATTGAAATTGTTCATCACTCGGGTGGCCTAGATTACTGTCAAAAACGTGCCCAACAGGAAACGGATGCCGCTTTAGAAGCGTTAAAAGCGCTGCCAGATAATGAATATCGCCAAGCACTGATCAATTTGACCTTAATGGCTTTACATCGACTACAATAATTTTCTGACCGCCTATGCATTTAACCTTATCTGATCTTTTTCTAAAAATGCAGGAACAGCTTGACCAACCTCAAGCTATTCTTGACGAACAACTACTGATTGAACTGGTCAATCGGATCCGTCCCAAAAATTCAAATGATGCGGATGAAGTCAAACAACGTATTCATGCGCTGATCAAAATATTATTACTGACTCCAACCTCAGCAATCCTGCTGCAAAATTTCTTACTTAAGCTCATTAGCCAATATAAACAGTTAAGCTTATATGCTGACAGCGGGATTCTATCGCTGGATGGTTTTTGGAACCAGCTGGGACAACGTCTAGGTGCGCATTTCCTCCCTTTAGTCGAAGACGGTCAACAGCTTAAAACTTTGATTGGAAAAGTGTTCCACCAAGAAAATGACAGTGAATGGCTCGATCTGATTGAGAATCAGGACTGGATTACGCTATTCAACCTATTAGGTGAAAGCCAAAGCAATACCAAAGAAAAGCAAGTTTCAAAAAATGAGCTGATTAAAGCGATTACCGTATTGTCCTATCGAATTAGTGGTATCGGTTTATATCCTGAATTTATTAATGCGCAACCTGAAATTACCGAATATGAATCGCCTTTTCTAGTTCAAAACCGAGAAATCGTAGAATTTATCGAGAAATATAAAAAGCAGATTGATGATCAAGACGCGGTTGTTGTTTTGCCGCCACCAGACGCTTCACAAGCCTTTGTAATGCTGGATCAGTGTCGTGAAGTGGTGCTCAAAATTCGCCGTGCCACCAAACGGATTGGGGTTAGTATCAGCCTGACCTATTTATTATCACTATTAGAACAGGCGATTGATCGGATTGAACTGCTGCTGACTTTATTAGCCAGTCAAAATGATGCACGTTATACCGCATTGGGTGAGCTGATCGTCGATTTGACCAAAGCTCATTACAATGAAAAAAGTGTTCGTCATTTACTGACTTCAACCAGTGAATTGATTGCCTTACAGGTAACTGAAAACGCCAGTAAAACAGGCGAACATTATGTAAGTACCGACAAAGCTGGCTTCTTTGGTATGTACAAGGCAGCTGCGGGTGCAGGTGCAATCATTGCCACCATGGCAACGCTGAAAATTTTAACTGCACGCTTGGTACTTGCACCGTTTGGTCATGCCTTTTTATATAGTATGAACTATGCGCTTGGTTTTATGCTGATCCATGTATTGCATTTTACCGTGGCGACCAAACAGCCTGCCATGACTGCTGCAGCTTTGGCATCAACCGTACAGCAGCAAAAAGGCAGCAAGACCGCACAAATTGCCGAACTGGCCGCACTGATTATTAATATTATCCGAACCCAGTTCATTGCGATTCTAGGCAATATCTCGATTGCAATCCCAACTGCGGCACTGATTACCTTTTTATGGCAATACAATCTCGGTGAACCGCTGCTCAATCATGCCAAATCAGCCGCATTGCTACATAGTCTCAACCCCTTTACCTCACTGGCGGTTCCACATGCTGCAATTGCAGGTGTTTGTTTATTTTTCTCAGGCCTAATCGCAGGATATTTCGATAACTTGGCGGTTTACCGTAAAGTCGGCCCACGCTTAAAGCAGCATCGACGTTTAAAACGCTGGATGGGACAACAACGGTTGGATAAATTTGCCAACTATATTGAAACCAATCTTGGCGCATTGGCGGGTAACTTCTTGTTCGGGATCATGCTGGGTAGTATGGGAACGATTGGATTTATCTTAGGCTTGCCTTTAGATATTCGTCATATTGCCTTTGCTTCTGCCAACTTTATCCAAGGTTTAATGACCATTGGTGGTCCTGACATTGGTTTAATTTTAGTGTCATTCTTAGGTGTGATGCTGATCGGCTTAACCAACTTATTTGTCAGCTTTACCTTGACGATTATTGTTGCTCTACGTGCACGTCGTGTTCGTTTTGCACAATGGAAACCTTTAGCTAAGTTAGTGACAACGCATTTCTTAACTCGACCAAGTGATTTTTTCTGGCCACCTAAGCAACCCGTAGAAGTTGAAGAGCAAAGCAAAAACGTATCTTCACATCACTAACTTTGTACAGAAAAAACAGCGAAGTACAAGTCTAACATTTGAACTATTTTTACGTATAATCAAACCACCAAAAATAGTTCAAATGGGTTGGTATTCCCAGCGTCTAT
Source organism: Acinetobacter sp. UBA991 (assembly GCF_002292065.1). Classification (NCBI taxonomy): domain Bacteria; kingdom Pseudomonadati; phylum Pseudomonadota; class Gammaproteobacteria; order Moraxellales; family Moraxellaceae; genus Acinetobacter; species Acinetobacter sp. UBA991. The sequence goes on from NZ_DBBF01000015.1 coordinate 51,433, forward strand.
TGTTCAATAGATCACTTCTCAGCCATGGTATCCCCTTTACCCGAAGGAGATACGATGACGTGAGTTCGTATCTCAATTTGAATGATAGAGATCAAAAAATGCTTCTATATCACTAACTATGTAAGAATTTTATGATGTATTTTGAATAAGTGGTTTGTTATTTCACTTTCGTCGAATCATGTTATATGGCAGATATTGTGGTTTTCATGATGAATCGAATACGTTAAAAACAGCTTCTTTCAATAAATACTGATGTCGATTGAAAATGAGATATACATCAAATTTTGTTATGTTTTTTTACTAGACCTTAAAAAAACACAAAAATGAAATTATCATAAAATTTCAAGACTTGACCAAAAGTGTACTCACGAGTACACTTTCTAACACTCAACAACCCTGAACAATGGTTAAGCAAATAATGAGTAGCGCATGCCATACCTATTGCTTTGTATTGGTTGCTTTTTTTTAGGACTCGGTGTGATTGGGTTAATGAATTCCAACGCATCAACTTTAGACCTTTTTAGTGTTCAAGCTTTTTTTGAACACCGTTCATTTACGCTTAATCATGTGACAGTTCTGCTCTCTCGGCTCGGTGGAATGCCTTTTTTACTATTTTTAACAACATTTTTGTGTATTTACCAAACGTGGATTAAAAATTATAAGAATGTGACGTTTATCGCTTTAAGTGTCAGTGGCAGCATTGTGATTGGTTGGCTTCTGAAATGGGGCATTGATCGGCCAAGACCAATGGAGTTTTATCACTTGGTTCAAAGTTATGGTGCATCCTTCCCAAGTGCCCATAGCCTTTATGCTGCAACCCTTGCGAGTCTAGCTATGTTGTTGTGTCAACAACATAAATATCGCACCAGTGTCATTTTAGTATCTACTTTATGGTTTATCTTCATGGGGATATCTAGAATCTATGCGGGGGTTCACTACCCAACTGACGTACTTGCCGGTTGGGGAATTGGGTTGATTTGGACTTCGTTGCTTTGGTTTGGGCTGTATCAAAGCACTTTCAGCAACAATTTGTTTTTAGATAAAAAATCTAAATTGAGGTGGAATAATGATGTCGGCTAAGCTTTGGGCTCCTGCCCTAACTGCTTGCGCATTAGCAACAAGCATTGCGCTTGTTGGTTGTAGCAAAGATCCTAAAGATGCACAGCAAGCTGCTGCTGCTCAAAAAATGCCACCTCCAGAAGTTGGTGTCATTGTTGCGCAACCACAAAGCGTTGAACAAAACGTCGAACTGTCAGGACGAACCTCTGCATATCAAGTTTCGGAAGTACGCCCTCAAACAGGTGGCGTAATCTTAAAACGATTATTTGCTGAAGGAAGCTACGTTCAAGCAGGTCAAGCACTTTATCAAATTGATGCAAATACCAACCGCGCAACAGCAGACAATGCTCGTGCAACGTTATTGCGTCAACAAGCAAACTTAAATGCATTACGCGTGAAAGAAGGCCGTTATCGTCAGCTTGTGGGAACCAATGCGGTTTCTAAACAAGAATATGATGATATCAATGCTCAAGTAAAATTAGCTGAAGCTGATGTCGCTGCATCTGAAGCTGCATTAAAAAATGCTGAAATTACATTGGGCTACTCAACTGTTCGCGCACCAATTTCTGGTCAATCTAGCCGTTCTTCGGTGACACCAGGTGCATTGGTGACTGCAAACCAAGCCGATCCATTGGTGACAATTCAACAACTAGATCCAATCTATGTTGATATCAATCAATCGAGTGCTGAATTATTGCGTTTACGCCAACAACTCAGCAAAGGCAGCTTGAATAACAGTAACAATACCCGTGTCAAAATCACGCTGGAAGATGGTTCTGAATACCCAGTGGAAGGTCAACTCGCTTTCTCTGATGCAAGTGTGAATCCGGATACAGGTACTGTGACTTTACGTGCAGTCTTCTCAAATCCAAACCATTTGTTATTACCAGGTATGTATGCAACGGCTAAAATTTCGCAAGGAGTTTTGCCAAATGCCTATCTGATTCCTCAAGCAGCTGTGTCTCGTTTACCAACAGGACAAGCAATTGCTTTAGTAGTAAATGCAAAAGGTGCGATCGAAACACGCCCAGTTAAAACTGTGGGTGTCAAAGGTCAAGACTGGATTGTAACTGAAGGCTTACAGGCTGGTGATAAAGTTGTTGTTGATGGTGTTGCCAAGGTAAAAGAAGGACAGGAAGTGTCTGCTAAACCTTATCAACCAAAAGCAGCTGAAGGTCAAAATGCAGCACCAAAAGCTGCTGAACAACAAAAGCAAGCCAATTCACCAAAAGCTGAACAAAAAGCAACTTCAGAAGCTTAAGGGGTAGATTGCATGGCTCAATTTTTTATCCATCGCCCAATTTTCGCTTGGGTGATTGCACTGGTCATTATGTTGGCGGGTATTATCACGCTGACAAAAATGCCAGTTGCACAATATCCGACAATTGCCCCCCCCACGGTAACCATTTCTGCAACTTATCCTGGGGCTTCTGCTCAAACCGTTGAAAATACGGTCACCCAAATCATTGAACAACAAATGAATGGTTTGGATGGCTTACGTTACATTTCATCGAACAGTGCGGGTAATGGTCAAGCATCAATTAACTTAAACTTTGCACAAGGTATCGATCCAGATATCGCGCAGGTTCAAGTTCAAAACAAACTGCAATCAGCAACAGCGCTTTTACCTGCTGACGTACAACGTCAAGGTGTAAAAGTGACTAAGTCTGGCGCAAGCTTCTTGCAAGTTATTGCTTTTTACTCACCAGATAACAGCCTTTCTGCATCTGACATTAAAGACTATGTGAACTCAAATATTTCTGAGCCACTGAGTCGTGTGGCGGGTGTGGGTGAACTCCAAGTATTTGGTGGTTCATATGCAATGCGTATCTGGTTAGATCCAGCAAAGCTGACGAGCTTTAACTTAACGCCTAATGATGTTGCAACAGCCATTCGTGCACAAAACTCTCAAGTTGCAGTTGGTCAGCTCGGTGGTGCGCCATCGACTGCGGGTCAAGTACTCAACGCAACCGTGAATGCACAAACCATGTTGCAAACCCCTGAACAGTTTAAAAACATCTTCCTGAAAAATACTTCAGGTGGTGCTCAAGTTCGTTTAGGTGATGTTGCACGTGTGGAATTGGGTTCTGATAACTACCAATTCGACTCGAAATTTAATGGTAGTCCTGCAGGTGGTGTTGCAATCAAACTTGCAACAGGTGCCAATGCACTGGATACCGCTGCCGCAGTTGAAAAGCGTTTATCTGAGTTACGTCATAACTATCCAAGCGGTTTAAAAGACAAGCTTGCGTATGACACCACACCATTTATTCGTCTATCAATTGAAAGTGTTGTCCATACACTGATTGAAGCAGTCGTCTTGGTATTTATCGTAATGTTCTTGTTCTTACAGAACTGGCGCGCAACGATTATTCCGACATTGGCTGTACCTGTAGTGGTATTGGGTACCTTTGCCGTGATTAATATCTTCGGATTCTCAATCAACACCTTAACCATGTTCGCAATGGTACTGGCCATCGGTCTGTTGGTAGATGACGCCATCGTTGTCGTCGAGAACGTTGAACGGGTGATGCAAGAAGAACATCTCGAACCGATTCCAGCGACTGAAAAGTCAATGAGTCAGATTTCGGGTGCCTTAGTCGGTATCACCAGTGTATTAACAGCGGTATTCGTACCGATGGCATTCTTCAGTGGAACCACTGGGGTGATTTATCGTCAGTTCTCGATCACGCTGGTTACGGCGATGATCCTGTCATTACTTGTAGCATTAACCTTTACCCCTGCCCTGTGTGCGACCTTGTTAAAACAACACGATCCAAACAAAGAAGAAAGCAACAATATTTTCGCGCGTTTCTTCCGTTGGTTTAACCGTAGCTTTGAAAAACTTTCAGAGAAATACCAAGGCGGCGTCAATCGTATGACCCACCACAAGTTATTCTCTGGTGTGCTTTATATTGTTGTGATCGCAGCGTTGGTTGGTATCTACAAAGTATTGCCATCTTCTTTCTTACCAGAAGAAGACCAAGGTGTGGTCATGACCTTAGTTCAGTTACCACCGAGCGCGAGCTTGGAACGTACTGATAAAGTCATTGATACCATGACGGGTTACTTCTTGAATAAGGAAAAAGAAAATGTAGAGTCGATCTTTACAGTTGCTGGTTTCTCATTCACAGGGGTGGGTCAAAACGCGGGTCTTGCCTTTATTAAATTAAAAGACTGGAGTGAACGTACCACACCAGAATCACAGATTGGTGCCATCATTCAACGTGGTATGGCATTGAACATGATTGTGAAAGATGCGTCTTACATCATGCCATTGCAGTTACCAGCAATGCCTGAATTGGGTGTCGCTTCTGGTTTCGATATCCAGTTGAAAGATGCAAGCGGTCAAGGGCATGAAAAGCTGATTGCTGCACGTAATGCAATTTTAGGTATGGCATCACAAGACAAACGTCTTGCAGGTGTACGTCCAAATGGTCAAGAAGATACACCGCAGTACCAGATCACCATTGATCAAGCGCAAGCAGGTGCAATGGGCGTCAGTATCGCTGATATTAACAGCACCATGAGCATGGCTTGGGGTGGTTCATATATCAATGACTTCGTTGACCGTGGTCGTGTGAAGAAAGTTTATGTCCAAGGTGAAGCGGATACCCGCATGATGCCTGAAGACTTGAACAAGTGGTATGTGCGTAATAACAAAGGCGAAATGGTTCCTTTCTCTGGCTTTGCCAAAGGTGAATGGACTTATGGTTCACCACGTCTAGAGCGTTATAACGGCGTATCATCTGTTAACATTCAAGGTACGCCTGCACCAGGTGTCAGCTCTGGTGATGCAATGTTGGCGATGGAAGAAATCATTGGTAAGTTGCCATCTATGGGCTTAACAGGTTTCGACTATGAATGGACAGGTTTATCTTTAGAAGAACGTGATTCTGGTAGCCAAACGGCTCCTCTGTTGGTTCTTTCATTATTAATCGTATTCCTATGTCTTGCTGCACTCTATGAAAGCTGGTCAGTACCCGTTTCGGTATTACTGGTTGTACCTTTAGGTATCGTGGGTGCATTTACCTTGACATGGTTAGGTATGCTGATTAAAGGTGATCCAAACTTATCCTTTAACATTTACTTCCAGGTTGCAATTGTTGCCGTAATTGGTCTTTCAGCGAAAAATGCGATCTTGATCGTCGAATTTGCGAAAGAATTACAGGAACAAGGCGAAGAGCTCTTTGAAGCAACATTACATGCTGCAAAAATGCGTTTACGCCCAATTATCATGACCACACTTGCATTTGGTTTTGGTGTATTACCATTAGCCTTGGCAAGCGGTGCGGGCGCTGGTAGCCAACACTCAGTCGGTTATGGTGTACTTGGTGGTGTAATTTCTTCAACTCTTTTAGGTATCTTCTTTATCCCTGTATTCTTCGTGTGGATTCGTAGTATCTTTAAGTACAAACCTAAAACTTTAAATACTCAGGAGCATTGATCGTGATGCAAACTGTATGGTCTATTTCCAGTCGTGGCATTGCAATCTCTGCACTCGCGCTATCTTTGGCTGCCTGCCAAAGCATGCGCGGGCCAGAGCCTGTTGTGAGTTCAGATGTTCCTGAAAGCTTCGCGTCTTATGGCAATGCTTCTGGAAAATCAATTGCGGAACAAGGTTACAAAGACTTCTTTGCTGACCAACGTTTACTGCAAGTGCTTGATCTAGCACTTGCCAATAACCGTGATTTACGTACGGCTACGTTGAACATTCAAAAAGCGCAACAGCAATACCAAATTTCGGAAAACAACCAATTGCCAACAATTGGGGCAAGTGGTAGTGCTGTTCGTCAAGTGACCCCTACCCGTGACCCAAATAATCCTTATTCAACTTATCAAGTTGGTTTGGGTCTAACTGCTTATGAGTTAGATTTTTGGGGTCGTGTACGTAGCTTGAAAGATGCAGCTTTAGATAGCTACCTCGCAACACAAAGCTCACGTGATGCAACGCAGATCAGTTTAATCAGCCAAGTGACTCAAGCATGGTTAAACTACTCATATGCGAATGCACAATTGAAACTTGCGGATCAAACGCTGAAAGCCCAACAAGACTCGTTTAACTTGAACAAGAAACGTTTCGATGTGGGTATTGATAGCGAAATCCCTGTGCGCCAAGCACAAATTTCGGTTGAAACGGCACGTAATGATGTCGCGAACTACAAGACTCAAGTTGCTCAAGCTCAAAACTTGTTGAACTTACTTGTTGGTCAGCCAGTTCCTCAGAACTTACTCCCTCAACAACAAGTGGCGAGTATCACGCAACAAAACGTGTTTAGCGCTGGCTTACCAAGTGACTTGCTCAATAACCGTCCAGATGTGAAAGCATCTGAATACCAGTTAAGTGCTGCGGGTGCGAATATTGGTGCTGCTAAAGCCCAACTCTTCCCAACTATTAGCCTGACTGGTTCTGCTGGTTATGCATCAACTGACTTGAGTGACTTATTCAAATCAGGGAATGCGTTATGGTCAATTGGTCCAAGCTTGAATATCCCAATTTTTGACTGGGGTACTCGTAAGGCCAATGTCAAAATCTCTGAAACTGATCAGAAAATTGCACTTGCTAACTATGAGAAGTCAGTACAGTCAGCTTTCCGTGAAGTAAATGATGCTTTGGCAACACGTGCTAACATTGGTGACCGTTTAACCGCTCAACGTCGTTTGGTTGATGCAACTAATACAACATACAAGCTTTCAAATGCCCGCTTCCGTGCTGGTATTGATAGCTATTTAACCGTATTGGATGCACAACGTTCTGCTTATTCAGCAGAACAAGGTTTATTGTTATTACAACAAGCAAACCTCAACAACCAAGTTGAACTTTACAAAACACTTGGCGGTGGTCTCAAAGCCTCAAGCAGTGAAACGGTAACGCATCAGCCATCGAGCTCTGAACAACATTACGCAAAAAAATAATTTCATCTTTTGCGGATAAAAAAGCTCACTTCGGTGAGCTTTTTTATTGCAACCATTGCCAATATTTCTTATCTTCAAACTGAATATATTAATGATTTAGAAAATACGATGTTACTAAGCAGTTTAGAGTCTGTACCGGGCCATGAAATCTTACGCCAGCTAGATGTGGTGTATGGCAGCACCGTTCGTAGTAAACATGTTGGTCGTGATTTGATGGCAGGTTTAAAGAATATTGTGGGTGGTGAGTTAACGGGTTATACCGAATTGCTGGAAGAGTCACGTCAGGAAGCCACTCAACGTATGATTGATAAGGCCAAAGGTTTAGGTGCCAATGCCATTGTCGGTATTCGTTTCTCAACTTCAAATATTGCCCAAGGCGCATCAGAGTTATTTGTCTATGGTACAGCGGTAGTAGTACAACCCGTTGCGCCTAAACTTCCTGATCCATTTGGCGCATAGGCAAAATTATGGATGGATTAATTTTTCAGATTGTCCTGTTTCTGATCCTATTTTCAGTCGGTTGGGGTTTTGGTCGTCATATCGAGCAGAAACACTTACGTGAACTGGATCAGAAAGAAAAGCAATTTTCCCATATCCGTATTGACACCAATCGCTTTGTAGAAACCTCAGCCTATGGGCAAATGGTCAGCAGCAATGTGGTGATCTCCCACGATTATTTTAAGTATGTACTGGCAACCATTCGAAACTTCTTTGGTGGGCGTTTGGTCAGCTATGAAAGTGTGGTGGAACGGGCGCGTCGTGAAGCTGTGGTTCGCCTGAAGCAAGAAGCGCATGCCATGGGTGCGAACCATATTATGGGGGTTCGACTCAGTACCACTGAATTGGGTATGCAAGGTGGAATGGTTGAAGTATTTGCTTATGGTACGGCAATCATCCATACACAATAAAAAAATCCTGTGCCATGCACAGGATTTTTGCTTAGGATTCGGCAAAGATCGCTTGCCAATAATGATAGGTTTTCTCTTCCCCATCTTCTAACTTAAACTGGTATGACATCTGACGAATTTCAGTAATTTCAAATTCAACAGGATGTTTGAATATACCGCCTGCATAAGCAAAGGTATGGTATTCGCCATTTTCACCACAAACATCAACGTCGCTTGGCATCCGTTTAATCAAAGCTGCATCGATATCCTGCCCAATAAACGACTCATCGAGCTTACTGGCATCAGTTACAATGATTTTGGTTTGAATGCCTGAATCCAAGAAATCCTGCATCACTTCAAGCGAGTTCAGATTCCATATCGGCTCAACCACTTCAATACCTAAAGGATGCAAACGGTCTTCACGATATTTGCGTACATCGCTGAGGTAAATATCACCAAAGATAAAGTGCTCAACACCCTGTGCCTTAAAATGATTGGCTGCATCGAGCATACGTTGCTCATAGACAGGCAGACTTTTTGGTAGAAATACAGGATAAAGTGGAATACCAATACTTTCAGCCTGCTTTTCAAGCAATGCATGTGGAATGGCATGCATAGATGACAACGCTGTTTCTTCATTGACCGTGGTTAATAAAGCAACTACCTCAAATTCATTTTGCTGTAAGACTTTATACAGTGCCAATGAAGAGTCTTTACCACCGCTCCAATTAAAAACGGCTTTCTTACGATTATTCACACTCATTTCACTTTCATTTTGCGAATCATCTTATACAACAAGTTTGGTGACAATCGAGAAACCAACACACCTAATTGTTCTTTTTTGCCACCGACCACAATATATTGCTCGCCTGCCATCAACGACTCCACCACCCGCTCAGCAAACACATCAGCATCTAAACCATTTTCAATGGCTTCATCCTGATGGCCTTGTGGCTTGCCTTCACCATTTAAGGCATTAAAAGAGACATTGGTTTTGACAAAGCCAGGGAAAACCACCGAAACTTCAACGCCATCTTTCGACACTTCAGCACGCAAACTGTTGGCCCACATATGAATCGCTGCCTTAGCCGCAGAATACGTAGCACGATATTGTGTTCCTAAAAGACCCGCGACACTGGAAACGAACACTACTCGACCTGATTTTTGTTGCAGCAAAGTCGGTAACACGGTTTTAGTAAAAAAGACCTGTGAAAAGTAGTCAACCTCCATGATGGCACGTTCAGTTTGCATCGCAGTGTCTTGAATCAAGGCACGTTGACTCAAACCTGCATTATTGATCAGCCAGTCAATACGTCCTTTACAGGCCAAGACCTGTTCATGCGCATGGCGGACTTGAGCTTCATCGGTAATATCTGCGGCAATCGAAAGATGCTGTTCGGGCTTGAGTAATCCAACGCGTACTGCTTCCAGTTCATCATAACGACGCGAGGTCAGCACCACTTGTGCACCTTGCAATGCGCATTCACGAGCTAAAGCTTTGCCTAAGCCAGATGAAGCGCCAGTAATCCAGACCACTTTATTTTCGAGAGTTTTGAGTTTTGCCATGTCCATGTCCTACCTATGCTTGATGACGCATAAATTTCAGGAAGTAATCTACATATGTTGCCGCGACTTGCTGATCAATTTGCGTGCCTAATTTTTCCAAACGCTTATAACCCAAATGTGTAGTCATATTAATGACCCCATTAAGGGTTTTATCGACCACGAAATTAAACTTGAGACATTTCTTTGGTTCACGAATCAAATGGGTCACACCAGCATCAATCACTTCAGTGAGAAGTTTGAGTGCATTTGAAATTTCTCGATGATCTCCGCCTGCCAACTTTTGGCTAGAAGCGATGACCTTCTGAGCCAAATGCTGCTCAACAGGATAAGTCATATATACCTGTTCATCTTCAAGTTGTAAGGTTTTAGAGAGGTATTCCACCAAAGGGATTAAGCGGTCATTGCCAAAAAATGAAATCGACCATGGCATATATTTGCGAATTGCTTCCAAAATTTGCTGAATCACTTTTTCAGATTCACCCGTTTGTGAATACTGCTGATTTTCTTGTAACAGCACCATAAACACTTGTTCAATCACTTCACAAGCCATTTCTGACAATACACTGCCCAAAGCATTGGCCTGACTTTCTTTATGTCCTTGCAATAATTGCGCTCGAATATGTGCAAACCTTGCATAAGTATCCGCATGAATATTTAAAAAAACGGCGGTGTCCATTTTAATAACCCTAATTGTAAGATTCCATAAAAAAAGAGCTTGTTAAACAAGCCCTTTTATCAAATCTATTTTTCTATCATTTTTGGCATTGTACACGCCGAATTTAGCACAATCTATTCTGTATCGACATGCATAAATGCTAAAAAATGATTGACGCAATCGGTTGCTGCATTGCTATCCACTTGATTACCCATTTTCTCTAAACGCTTATAACTTAAATGGGCAGTCATATTGATCACCCCATTTAAGGTTTTATCCACCACAGTATTAAAGTTGAGACATTTTTTCGGTTCACGGATCAAACTGGTCACACCCAAATCCACGATTTGAATCAAGGTTTGAAACACATCGACCATATCACTGATTTCATTATTCTTGAGTTGCGTGACCAAACGATGTGCCTGCTGCACCAATTGTCGATCAATCGGATAAGATACATAAACCTGCTCATCGTGATACTTGATCATATTGGAAAAATAATTGGCAAAGGGACACAGACGTTCATTCCCAAATAAAGCAATCGACCACGGCATATATTTACGTACCGCCCCAATGATCTGTTGAATCACCCTTTCAGATTCAGCAGTATTTTTCTGGGTGAGCTGCGTCGGCTGACGATTTTGAATCAAGAGTACCGAAAACACTTGCTCGACAATCTCACACGCAATTTCGGATAACACCTCACCCAAGATACGGGATTGGCTCTCATGCGTACCAGCATTGAGCTGTTGGCGGATGGTTTCAAATTGTCCATGTGTGACGTCATTAATTTTCAACAGGATTGAATAACTCATGAGAAGCATCCCTTTTTTAGTTTTTTGCATTCTTATATTGTTGTTTTGAGCATCAATATTTTTAAGTTATGTGATGCATTACACAAATCTAATCCTATTTGTATAAAAATCCAACGCCTTTCATCGGCTTTTTTCAAAAAAATGAAGTCTATAAAGACTTTATCTTGATTGAGCTGTCGATCATCAGGCATAAAAGCCACATGATGAAGCTGTACTAAACGTCTCCTTTATAAAAGCTCAAAAAACAGCAATTCAGACATTATTTAAGCAGCTTTTCGCATTAACACTTGGCGCGGCTGAAATGCCTACAGAAGCGAGGATTTTTTGCTACAATAGATCTAATTTTTTATTCAATTTTAATCTTCTGTACTATGACTGACGCTCAATCTGCTCAAAATATTGCAACCACTTACGATCCAACCGAGATCGAAAAGAAATGGTATCAAATCTGGGAACAACAAGGTTATTTCAAACCATCAGGTCAAGGTGAATCATTCTGTATCATGATTCCACCACCGAACGTCACCGGTAGCTTGCACATGGGACATGGCTTTAACAATGCCATCATGGATGCACTAACCCGTTACAACCGTATGATGGGTAAAAATACCTTATGGCAGCCAGGAACCGACCATGCGGGGATTGCAACGCAGATGGTGGTCGAGCGTCAATTGGGTGCGCAAGGTGTCAGCCGTCATGACTTAGGTCGTGAAAAGTTCATCGAAAAAATTTGGGAATGGAAAGAGCAATCGGGCAATACCATCACCCGTCAGATTCGTCGTTTAGGTTCGTCAGTCGACTGGTCACGCGAACGCTTCACTATGGATGAAGGCTTGTCTAATGCAGTAAAAGAAGTGTTCGTAAAACTGCATGAAGATGGCTTGATCTATCGCGGTAAACGTCTGGTTAACTGGGATCCGAAACTACAAACAGCACTATCAGACTTAGAAGTTGAATCGGATAAAGAAGAAGCAGGTTCATTGTGGCACTTCAAATATTTCTTTGAAGATAAAAACCTACGTACCCATGATGGTAAAGACCACATCGTTGTCGCGACCACTCGTCCTGAAACCTTGTTAGGTGATACCGCGGTTGCTGTGGCACTTGATGATGAACGCTATACGCACCTTGTGGGTCAGAATATTATCCTGCCAATTACAGGCCGTGCTGTTCCAATCGTTAAAGATGAATATGTAGATAAAGAATTCGGTACAGGCTGTGTGAAAATCACCCCGGCACATGACTTTAATGACTATGAAGTCGGTAAGCGTTGTGAATTGCCAATCATCAATATCTTCAACAAAAATGCTGAAGTATTGGCTGAGTTTGAATATATCGCCAAAGCGGGCGAGCAAATTTCTAAAACCATCCCTGCCCCTGCAGACTATGTTGGTTTAGAGCGTTTTGAAGCACGTAAAAAACTGGTCGAACAAGCAGAAGCTGAAGGCTGGTTAGATCAAATCCAACCTTATACGCTTAAACCACCTCGCGGTGACCGTTCAGGTGTGATCGTTGAGCCTTTATTGACAGATCAATGGTATGTAAAAATTGCACCATTGGCGCAACCTGCAATTGAAGCGGTTCAAGACGGTCGTATCAAGTTTGTTCCTGAACAGTACAGTAACATGTACATGGCGTGGATGAACAACATCCAAGACTGGTGTATCTCTCGTCAGCTTTGGTGGGGTCACCGTATCCCAGCTTGGTACGATGCTGAAGGCAACATCTATGTGGGTCGTGACGAAGCAGAAGTCCGTGCCAAAAACAACATCCCTGCTGATGTTGTGTTAAACCAAGATGAAGACGTACTGGATACGTGGTTCTCATCTGCGCTGTGGACCTTCTCAACTTTGGGTTGGACTGGCGATGCCAAGAAAGATGCGGAAAACTATTTCCTCAATACGTTCCACCCAACTGATGTATTGGTGACTGGTTTTGACATCATCTTCTTCTGGGTTGCTCGTATGATCATGTTTACGATGCACTTCATGAAGAATGAAGATGGTACGCCACAAGTACCGTTTAAAACGGTCTATGTTCACGGTCTGGTTCGTGATGGCGAAGGTCAAAAAATGTCGAAGTCTAAGGGTAACGTGCTTGACCCTCTTGACTTGATTGATGGTGTTGACCTTGAGACCTTGGTACAAAAACGTACTACGGGTCTAATGAACCCGAAACAAGCGGCGAAGATTGAGAAATCAACCCGTAAAGAATTCCCAGAAGGTATTCAAGCTTATGGTACCGATGCAGTTCGTTTCACGTTCTGTGCATTGGCGAACACGGGCCGTGACATCAAATTCGACATGAAGCGTGTTGAAGGCTACCGTAACTTTGCCAACAAAATCTGGAACGCAACCCGTTTCGTATTGATGAATGTTGAAGGTCAAACGGTTGCTCAAGAAGCGCGTCCTGAGCTGTGGGAACTTCCAGAAAAATGGATCATGAGCCGTCTGCAAAAAGCAGAGGCTGCGGTACATCAAGCATTTGCTACCTATCGTTTAGACCTTGCTGCACAAGCGATCTATGACTTTATCTGGAATGAATACTGTGACTGGTATGTTGAGTTAACTAAGCCAGTTCTGAACGATGCCAATGTCTCTGAAGAGCGTAAAGCTGAAGTTCGTCGTGTGTTACTTGCGGTGATGGAAGCATCTTTACGTTTGGCTCATCCGTTGATGCCTTATTTGACTGAAGAAATCTGGCAAACCCTTGCGCCAATGTTAGGCAAAGGCGGTGCAACGATTATGACTGCGCAATACCCTGTTCCTGATCAAGCGAAAGTGAATGATCAAGCTGAAGCAGACATGCAGTGGTTACAAGGTTTGATTGGTGCGGTACGTAATATTCGTGGTGAAATGGGCTTAGGTAATGCGCGTTTATTGCCTGTATTACTCAAGAACATTTCTGACGCTGAGCGCGAGCAAATCATCCGTATTGAAGCTTTATTCAAAGCATTGGCTAAAGTTGAAAGCATTGAGTTCTTGAGCAATGAGCAAGAACCACCGTTGTCTTGTTCTAGCGTTGTCAGCCATGCATCGGTATTTGTACCAATGAAAGGCTTGATTGATCCTAAAGCTGAATTAGGTCGTTTGCAGAAGGACTTGGATAAAGTTCAAAAGCAACATGATCAAATTGCCAATAAACTTTCAAATGAAGGTTTTGTTGCTAAAGCACCAGCAGCGGTTGTTGAGGGTGAAAAAGTGAAATTGGCTGAGTTTGCTGATCAGTTAGCGAAAATTAAGCAAAGTATGGAGCAGATTGCTGCGCTTTAAATAATTGCTAAATGATTAAAAATTAAGATAAAATCCCCTCAAATTCGAGGGGATTTTTTACATATATGAAATTAATAAATAAGTTCCAAGAGAGCTAAAAAATGTCCAAGGCCTATTCATACAGATGACAAAGACTGTTCTATAAAAAGCTAAATATAGAAGTCCTAATACTCTTTCATTTCAGTTCTTTTTTGTATATCTGTTTCTTTAAGAAAACATGCATATTCACTCAACTTAGAGAGCCTCTTCTCTCTAGGTTTTATGTCCAACCAATATTTCACATCCAAGAAGATATCATTCTCAATATCCCATATTTGCTTATAGCGGATATCAATTTCTTTTTTCCCACCAATAAACAGTTGAAAAGTATTTTTTAGAAAACCATCTTTTTGAATTACTGTTAAGTGCTCATCATCTAAACGATACAATTTTCTATCGAATAGAAAAAAAATAAACTCTTCGCAACCCAAAATTGCTACTAATTTTTTATGTTTATCTACATCAATAAAAAAACCATATCCATCCGCTGCACGATTTGTTATAGATATATTTGATTGGTCTAATTCTTTATTTTCAAAATTAAAAGAATAAAGTTTTTCTTCGTTATTAATATTTAAAAAAATTACTGGATTATTGTCCATTCTTTAAAATCCAAATAATTCTAATACTACTATGTTGCTGGATTCTATTCACGCTAAAAGTAGCAGATTTTCTAACACAGATTCGATATATCGATATTCCCTCTCCTTTTAGGAGATGAGCAGCACTGCTGCGCAAGGGGAGAGGTCTTATTAGAAAGCGACCAACATTTATTCCATAAATCATCCAAAACTCTCTCAGTATTTTTTAAAATTTCATGATTCCAATACCGTACTACTTTTAAATCCAAAGCCTCTAAAAACTTGGTTCGTCCAGCATCATATTCAATCGCATCTTCAGCTCCGTGCTGGCTGCCATCTAGTTCAATCACCAAACCCAATTCATGACAGTAAAAATCGACAATATAGGGGGCAATCACATGCTGTCTGCGAAATTTAAGATTCATAAATCGTTTAGCACGAAGTAGTTGCCACATCAGGTGTTCTGCCTCAGTTGCATTACTTCGCATAGTTTTGGCGAATTCTAATAACTGTGGGTCTAGTTTCATTTTTTTCCTATTTTTAATTTCCCTCACCCCAACCCTCTCCCTAAGGGAGAGGGAGCATCCTTTGTGAATTTGATAGTTATTCGATACGCAATAAAGTTCACTCTCCTTTCAGGAGAGGGCTAGGGATAGGTATTTTTAAAAAAGCTTACAAAACCCCATGCCCCAACAACATCTCCACCCCACTCACTTTTTTCATATGCTTTAAACGCTCTTTTTCCCACTTCAATTGCTGCTTTAACTCAGCACAATCCGCATCTATGGCTTTATACACATCCCCAATATTCAGATGCTCGGCTTTGACTTTCTTCGCCAACTGAAAAGAATCCAAAATCTCTTCAATTTGACTTTCAAGCTGCTGACTTTGTGCATCCAAAGCCAGTTTATAAAACTTCACTTGCTCGGCCGATAGCTCTTTAGCGCCTACACCTTTATTCTGTTCAAGCTGTAATTGAAGTTTCAATAAATAAAACAAATCCTGCTGTTCATAAGCCTGACTCGCTTGCTGGAATAACTCGGTTTTTTCTTCTTTCTTGGTCTCGTCTTGCTCACGGTCAGGATGAATCATCGCAGCAATTTTTAAATACACGGTTTTCAATGACTGCGCTGCCATCTGCTCAGCTTGTTCACGTTTCTGCTGTTGTCGAAGTTGTTTGGCCTGTTCCCTTGCTTGTTGCTGCTCGGCTGCATACTGCTCAAAATCATCTTGTTCTAATGCTGCACTTTGCTCATAACTTTGATGCTGTTCCAACTTGGCTGACTGTACTTTTTTAGTCTTTTTAAGCGATTGCTGGGCATGTTGCTGATAAAAAGTATCAATCTGCTTGACCAGCTTTAACTGTTCATCACTCAACATCTTGGAACGCTTTAACATTTGGGCAAGCTGAGCAATTTTTTCATCCAGTTGCTGTATATCCGCTTTGGAAAACTCATGCTGCTGTAACAGCGTCCAAAGCTGATCTAACTGCTGAAACAAAATTTCATGCAATTCACTATACACAGGCATCAGCTTTTGCCGTGTGTGTTGTTGAATCTCGGCTTGCGCATTCTGCCATGCGGCAAGGCTGATTTTTTGCTGTTCTATTTGATCAATCAGGCGATTCAGCTTCTTCTGCTGTGCAGAAGGTTGAGCCCTTTGCTTTAAATTGACTTTGAGATCAAAGGACATAATGCTGCCGCCTAAAAATTAAAAAGTGTAGCAATAATCAACCAACAAAGTCAGCAAACACTTTCAATATCGTGTTTGGACAAACAAATCGCTTAACTAAGCTTTACTCATCGCCAAATAAGGCATTGGCTGAAACGACCTTGGTGATTTTAACTTTATCTTGTTTCAGCAAGGGATAGATTTTTTGTCTAAGTACATCACTGGTCATGCTGCCATTCAAATTCAGTAACACAGGCTCTTCGCTCAGTGACCCTTTACCTAAGTATTCTTGATTCAAATCATTGGTGGTTGCTTGATTGACCACCACAAAATAGCCTGAAATGCCTTTGACCTGACCACAAGCCAAACTTTGTGGTGACCAATCCCCTTGGCGAATCACTTTTTGCAACGTATAGCCTTTGCTTTTTAATTGCTGCGCTTGCTCTGCTGTTGCGATTGGAAAATCAATCCGCTTTTGCTGTCCTTTCCAGCTCACCAACAAATGACTGGATTGACAAGATTCACGCATAACACCTCCACTTCCTCTCAGCGCGCCTTCATCTGGATCAAAACAGGATGAAATCACTTGAAAAGTCGCTTCACCACAATGCAACGACTCGGATTGATAGGTCTTGAATGGTGTTGCTTGGGCTTGGCTCAACTGAGTTAAACAGACTGATAAAAGACAAAAACTGATGAATTTATTGTTCATATGAAGTCGTATTAGAATTAAAGGTTGACTCATTCTATCTTAAAAATTGAGTGACTAAAGAAAGTCCTCATACTCCTCAATTTGAATTAAACATTAAAAATGACAAACCCAACTTTTAAGCTAAAATCCGTTATATACATCATCATTTAAATACTCGAATTGTATGAAGAATAAAGTCCTATTGCTCACCTCATTTATTTTGCTCGCTGGATGTAATGAAAAACCAAAAACATCATCAGAAAGCGATCACCCCACACAAAAGGCAGTTCAACAGACTCAAGCCGTATCAGAACCTGTGCTTATTCCCACTACACCTGAATCCGATTATCTCGCCAATAATTCAACTCCACTACCAAAAGGCTATTCAGTCGATACAACCCATCTCAAAAAGCCTTTGTTTATTGATTTTGATGGCGATGGAAATCTGGATACCTTTCGAGTGCTGAAAAACCCAAATAAAAAAGGAATGAAATATCTCTTTGAATTCCGTATCTCAAGTAGCAACAAAGTTTATTACTACGAAAATACAGATAAAGATTATGACCTCGATATTTTCGGAACTTTTGAAGTTGCACCTAAAACAGATATTTACGTGAATGAAGACTATCGCTTTGATGAAGATGGAAATATCTTAGCTGATGAGCAAATTGATCCAAAACATTATCTAAAGTTCAAAGGTGATGGTATTTCTGTCAATGTTCTAGAAGAAACCTGTGCAACTTCTGTTTTTTTCTTAACAGATGAAAAAATTAAACGAATTGCGCTGTGCTAACGCATCACGTTCATTTCATAAAAAAGCCGCCCAATTGAGCGGCTTTTTTAATCAGATAAACGTATTACTGTGCGGTATAGCCACCATCCATCACCACCGCCTGTCCTGTAATCCCTGCCCCTTTGTTGCTGGCTAAGAAAATCGCATAGTCGGCAATTTCTTCAACGCTGAGTAAACGCTTCTGTGGCACCATCGCCAAAATCACATCTTCCAAAGCACTTTCCAGACTGACATTACGGTTTTTGGCCAAGTCAGCAATTTGCCCACGCACCAAAGGCGTATCCACATAACCCGGACATAATGCATTCACGGTAATCCCGTCACGGGCACATTCCAGAGCTGCCACTTTGGTCAAACCAATCACCCCATGCTTGGCGCTGTTATACCCTGCCTTACCCGCAAAACCAATCAAGCCATTGATCGAAGACATATTGATAATCCGACCATATTGCTGCGCTTTCATAATCGGAAAAGCATGTTTAATTCCGATAAATGAACCTGTCAACATCACCTGTACCAGTTTCTGATAAATCTCTGTTGAGAAGTCTTCAATTGCTGCAACATGCTGAAAACCTGCATTGTTAATCAGGATATCTAAACATCCAAAAGTTTGTGTGGTCAAATCAATTGCCGCTTTATAAGCCTGTTCATCTGTTACATCACAAGGCGCAGACAAAGCCTCAAAACCCTGCTGTTTTAACTGCTCCACCGCTTGCTGGCATTTCTCGGCATTAACATCAGAAATCACCACTTTCGCACCTTCCTGAGCAAATTTTTTCGCAATTTCTAATCCAATACCGCTCGCCGAACCAGTAATAAAGGCCACTTTGGCTTCGAGTTGTTGAGTCACTGTGTTACTACTCCTATTCTTAATCATTTTGATTGCTCACCAGTCAGTACTGGCAAGCTCAAATTAAAATTCAACTAGACAATACCGAACCATGTAAATGCAGCAATCACCACAAATACCGCTAAGGTTTTAATAATGGTGACCGCAAAAATATCTTTATAGGATTGCTTATGAGTTAAACCTGTGACCGCAAGCAAGGTAATCACCGCGCCATTATGCGGCAGTGTGTCCATACCGCCCGATGCCATCGCCACCACGCGATGCATCACTTCTGGTGGAATACCTGCCGCCACAATAGCGGCGTTATAAGTTTCAGCCATCGCACTCAAGGCAATACTCATCCCCCCCGATGCCGAACCAGTAATCCCTGCCAATACGGTCGTGGTCACCGCACCATTGACCAAAGGATTGGTAAAGGTGGTACCGAGTGCATGACTAATCAAAGCAAAGCCCGGCAATGCCGCAATAATCGCACCAAAACCATATTCAGAAGCGGTATTCATCACTGCCAATAATGAACCACTGATACTGGCATTGACGCCTTCTTTAAAGTTGGTTACCACGCGCTGATAATCAAATAAAATTGCGGCAATAATCCCGACAATCAAGGCCAAACCCACTGCCCAAATCGCCCCAGTTTTTGCTACATCAACAGTGTAGTTGGCTAAACCAATTGCATTAAAATCAAAACCATTCGGATACCATTCTTTGATGGCTGTGGATAGATAACGGTTCATCACCGCAACCAGAATCAACGGCACAAAGGCCATGCCTTGACGTAGTACTGAACCATTGTGCTGCGTAGATTGTTCAACATCGGCAGTCGCTGGTGTGACTGCCTCTTCAGCAGCAAAACCAGCATAACCTTCACCTGTACGAACAGCAGCTTTACGGCGTGATTCCAGATAGAGTAGACCCATGCTCAAGACGAAAATCGCCCCAATGACACCTAAAAACGGCGCTGCATAAATATTGGTGCCAAAGAAGGTGGTCGGAATTACGTTCTGAATTTGTGGTGTCCCCGGCAAGGCATCCATGGTGAATGTAAATGCGCCTAGGGCAATAGTGCCGGGAATCAAACGTTTTGGAATATTGGCTTGTTGGAACAACTGATTGGCAAATGGATAAATCGCAAATACCGCCACAAACAGACTGACACCGCTATACGTCAGAATTGCACCGAGTAAAACCACCGTTAAAATGGCTTTCTTTGCACCAATCAAATTGACAATAGTACGGGCAATCGACTCGGCAATACCCGACATTTCTACCACTTTGCCAAAGATTGCACCAAGCAAGAACACCAAGAAATAGTCTTTAATGAAATTGACCATCTTCGGCATGAAAACGCCCGAATAAAACGGCAGCACATTGGCGGGGTTAATCAGAAAAACCGCGAGCAATGCACATAACGGCGCCATGAGAATCACGGAAAAACCGCGATAGGCCGTGTACATCAGCAAGCCTAAAGACAGCAGAATGACAAATAAGTCCCACATATTCTTTTACTCCATTCCAAAGAATATATGTCAGGGTCAACCAAATTATTTTTTTTATACTGTGTGGTGGTTATCCTAACCATAAATAAAATCAAAATACTGCTAATTACAGTACAGAATCTAAAACCATGACGCATGTTAAAACGTATTTTAAAATAGCATTAAAATCACAAAAAACAAGATGATTAAAACAAAATACAATATTTTTAATTGTTTATAAAAATCAATATCTTACATAAATTAAAATTAAATAATTTAATTGATTAATAAAACAAATCAACTATTCAAAAATACTCATCAATCCCATTCAGTTATATTTAGCTTATTCTTTTTAAAATCCATTTTTCGATATTAAGCTACAATAAATCAATAATCGCATATCGCATTTTTAAAAATAAACGGCTTGCCTCTCGCCACCGAATTAACAAAAATGCCAGTCACAATGTGCTGTTTTTTTTATAAATTACAGCATATAAATCAAAAACTTTCCGCATAGGTCGTCCACCATGACTTTAAAGCAACTCAAAGCATTTCTGGCTTTGACTCGTACCCTGAATTATGCAAATGCCTCTGCTGAATTGCATCTCAGTCAATCTGCTTTAAGTCTAAGTATCAAATCACTGGAAGAAGAACTGGGCGGCAAGCTGTTTAAACGCAATACCCGTCGGGTTGAACTAACACAGGAAGGAAAATCATTGATCCCCTATGCCAAGAAATTACTGGCCAATTGGGAAGATATGGAAAAAGACGTCAAGCAACGATTTAAACTCAATCGCGGCACACTGAATATTGCCTCGATGCCCTTTGTCACCCATGCGATTTTGCCGCAAGTCATTCATAGTTTTTTAGCCAAACATCCCAATATCAGCTTTTCCATTCATGATATTCCCAATGAAAAAGTACTGGAAAATGTTCAGGATGGTATTTTTGAAATTGGGATTTGCTTTGAGCCACCGCGCAATGATCAACTGGAATTTAAGCCTTTATTTGAGGAAGATTTCCTTGCGCTCTTACCGAAAACACATCCACTAGCAAGCGCGGATTCGATCAGTTGGAAACAGCTGTGTGCCAATCCCTTTGTGACCTTGCAGCATCCCTCCATTGTTCGGCATCTGATTGAAGAAAACTGTCTTAAAAACCATCTAACTTTAGATTTAAAAGTCGAATGTCATCAAATCAGTTCCCTCTCCAGCTTTGTCGCATTGGATATGGGAGTCAGTGCCATCCCCCGTCATTTTCAAAACTTTATCGACAAGGAACATAATGTCTTAATCGAAATTGAGGATGGCAAATTGCCGCAAGCGATTGGCATTGTCTATAAAAAAGACTTTGAGCTTTCCAATATTTCAGCCGAGTTTATCGAGATCTTGCTACAACATGATTTTGGCTAACCCTGATTGACTGCTACACCAATACAGACTCGCTCCGTCATCCTGCCCTTTTGAGTAAAATAGATGAAATTTATTGTATTAATGAGTTTCCCTCATTAATCCTTTAAAAATTTAAACTTCTGTAAATAATCCCTGAGTGCTAAAACTATTAGAAACCAAGGAATTTACAGGTGAAAAAAATGAATAAAGTCTATTCAACCGCAGCACTGGCACTGCAAGATGTGGTGCAAGATCAACAGACATTTGCGGTTGGCGGTTTTGGCCTATGTGGTATTCCTGAGGCATTAATCCAAGCACTGAAAGAAACTGGTGTAACAGGCCTCACTTGTATTTCCAATAATGCAGGCATTGATGATTTTGGCTTGGGTGTCTTGCTCAAAACCCGACAAATTAAAAAAATGATCTCGTCTTATGTGGGCGAAAATAAAGAATTTGAACGCCAGTATCTGAATGGCGAACTTGAAGTTGAACTCACACCCCAAGGCACATTGGCGGAAAAACTACGCGCTGGTGGTGCAGGTATTCCTGCCTTTTATACCGCAACAGGTGCAGGCACCTTGGTGGCTGAAGGTAAGGAACAACGTGAATTTAATGGCCGTACTTACATCCTTGAACCATCACTGACCGCAGATGTGGCACTGGTCAAAGCCTATAAGGCGGATAAAGCTGGCAATCTGGTATTCCGTAAAACCGCTCAAAACTTTAACCCTGAATGTGCGATGGCTGGAAAAATCACCATTGCCGAAGTCGAGCAAATTGTTGAAATCGGCGAACTTGATCCAGATGAAATTCATTTGGCGGGCATTTACGTCAATCGTGTGGTGCTGAATGCCTCACCAGAAAAACGTATCGAACAAAAAACCCTAAAAGCACAGGACGCATAATCATGGCATGGACACGTGAACAAATGGCACAACGTGCCGCGCAAGAATTACAAGATGGTTTCTACGTCAATCTTGGTATTGGCCTGCCAACCCTCGTTGCCAACTACATCCCAGAGGATATGGATGTATGGTTGCAATCGGAGAATGGTCTGCTCGGGATTGGTGAATTTCCTACCGAACAGCAACTCGACCCAGATTTAATCAATGCAGGCAAACAAACTGTCACCGCTCGTGCAGGTGCGGCATTTTTCTCTAGCAGTGAATCCTTTGCCATGATTCGTGGCGGCCACGTCAATATCGCCATTCTGGGGGCTATGGAAGTCTCTGAACAAGGTGACCTCGCCAACTGGATGATTCCGGGCAAAAAAGTCAAAGGCATGGGCGGCGCGATGGACTTGGTTGCAGGCGTTCAACGTGTGGTGGTGCTGATGGAACACAATGCCAAAGATGGTACCGCTAAAATTGTCAAACAGTGCAGCTTACCGCTGACAGGTCAAAAAGTGGTGCATCGTATTATTACCGACTTGGGCGTTTTGGATGTTGTCGCAGAAGGCATCAAACTGGTGGAGTTAGCACCGGATGTGACTGAACAACAAATTCTAGATGCTACAGGTGTTGAGCTGTTGATTGAAGCCAAAGCTTAACGCTCCCCCCCCTTTATTTTTCTCGTTGAAGTGATGCTGTAATGGCATCACTTTTCGCTGTTTTCGGGAGCAGCACATTCATTTAGGACAAATGAATCAGATACAACAAAATTAAAAATGGATGCTATACATGAATAAACAACCTGCCTTGTTAGAACGGTTTGCCCTGCGGATTAGTAACTGGTCGGAAAAATGGTTTCCTGACTCTTATATCTTTGCCCTGCTCGGTGTGATTATCGTTTCCTTTGCTGCAATCAGTATCGGTGCATCGGTACAAGATGTGGCGAGCTCCTTTGGGAATGGTTTTTGGAGTTTAATCCCTTTCACTCTGCAAATGACCATGCTGATTATTGTTGGCTATGTCGTTTCGGTTTCTGCACCTGTGAAAAAACTGATTCAGAAGATGGCGCGTATCCCCCATTCGGGACGCAGTGCCATTGTGTTGGTGGCCACGGTCAGTTTATTGATTTCTTTGGTCAATTGGGCAGTCAGTACTATTCTGACGGCGTTATTGGTGATTGCGCTGGCAAAACGTAAAGAACTACAGATGGACTATCGTGCTGCCGCAGCTGCCGCAATCATTGGTATGGGCGCAACGTGGGCACTGGGTATCAGCTCTTCTGCAGCTCAATTACAGGCCAATAAAGCCAGCCTGCCTGAGTCGATCTATAACTTAACCGGTGTGATTCCATTTACCGAAACCATCTTCCTGTGGCAATCCATGCTGATGACCCTAATTTTAGTGATTGTCTCGATTGCGATTGCCTATTGGTCTGCACCGAAAGGCGATAATGTCAAAACCATGCAGGATTTTGAGCTGAGTTTTGAAGAAGAGGAAAAGACCGAAGTCAAATCGACCCGACCGGGTGATTGGTTGGAGAACTCACCGCTTTTGACCATTATTGTGGTGGCATTAGGCTTGATCTGGATGTTTATCGAATTTTCTAAAACCAATCCGATCATCGCCATTTCCAGTCTCAATACCTATAACTTTGTGTTTTTGATGCTGGGTCTGGCACTACACCGCACCCCGCGTAACTTCCTTAATGCCGTGAGTCAGGCGGTGCCTGCTGTATCAGGGATTCTGATCCAATTCCCACTCTACGGCAGTATCGCCTTTATTATGACCCAAGCGCTGAATAGCCAGGATTTATCGCTATCGCACTATATCGCTGAATTCTTTGTCTCGATCGCATCCAAGGAAACCTTTGCGATTGTGATGGGCATCTACTCTGCGGTACTCGGTTTCTTTGTGCCATCAGGCGGTGGGAAATGGATTATCGAGGCACCTTATGTGATGCAGGCCGCCAATGATTTGCAGGTGCATTTAGGTTGGTCGGTGCAGATTTATAATGCGGCAGAAGCATTGCCCAATCTGATCAATCCCTTCTTTATGCTGCCGATGCTGGGAATTTTAAAACTCAAGGCCAAAGATGTGATTGGTTTTACCGTCACTCAATTGGTGTTCCATCTGCCTTTAGTACTGTTCTTATTGTGGATTTTAGGCCGTACCCTCAGCTATAGCCCACCTGTTATGTAAGACCAGCAACAATTACACAGCGCTGCTTTTTATATTGAACATCACAGATATAAAAAGTGGCGTGAGCAACTCCTGAACACAGCAAAAAACCTCTCCTCATTTGCATTCAAATCCCCCTAGACGCCTTTCATTTAGAAATGCCCAAAACTGTGCTATTTTTAGGCAAATTGCACCACTTTTCATCAAAATGATAATTTAACCTCTAAATTGGTGCGTTTTTTGCATTAGATATTTCATCAAATTGAGCTGTTGCGATATAGCTTGAGTTTTTAGATTTACTAAATCTATTTTGGTGCAAAAAACGAATCAAATATTTGCACCAAAATAAAATTTAGCACTTTTTTTGAGCGCCACTATGCAAAACGTAGATCTATTTTTTTTACTGCTCGGGGCAGTACTGGTATTAGCAATGCACGCTGGCTTTGCATTCTTGGAATTGGGCACGGTACGCCATAAAAACCAAGTCAATGCATTGAGTAAAATCCTCACCGATTTTGCCATTTCAGCAATTGCCTATTTCTTTGTAGGCTATTGGATTGCATATGGCCAAAACTTTTTCCATGCAGGCAGTACCTTAGCAGCTGATCATGGCTATAACCTGATGCGCTGTTTCTTCTTACTGACCTTTGCTGCTGCAATTCCTGCGATTATTTCAGGTGGGATCGCAGAACGTGCCAAAATGCGTGCTCAAGCGATTGCAACATTGATTTTGGTGGCACTCATCTATCCGTTCTTCGAAGGCATGATCTGGAATGGTAATTATGGCCTACAAAAGTGGTTAGAGAACTCTTTTGGTGCAAGTTTCCATGACTTTGCAGGCTCCGTTGTGGTGCATGCCATGGGCGGTTGGATTGCCCTTGCTGCAGTAATTTTACTTGGTGCCCGTCATGGTCGTTATAAAAATGATGGTCGTGTCAGTGCTCATCCACCATCATCTATTCCATTCCTTGCTTTAGGTTCATGGATTCTGATTGTTGGTTGGTTTGGCTTTAACGTGATGAGTGCACAACGGGTTGAAGCGATTTCTGGTCTGGTTGCAATCAATTCTCTCATGGCAATGGTCGGTGGTACTTTAGCAGCCAACTTTATGGGCCGTAATGACCCTGGTTTCTTACACAATGGTCCATTGGCTGGCTTAGTCGCAATCTGTGCGGGTTCTGATATTGTGCACCCAATTGGTGCACTAGTGATTGGTGGTACGGCGGGTGCACTGTTTGTTTACCTGTTCACCTATACCCAAAACAAACTTAAAATTGATGATGTCCTTGGGGTATGGCCTTTACACGGTGTTTGTGGTGCATTGGGTGGAATTGCAGCGGGCATCTTTGGTCAACAAGCTTTAGGTGGCTTAGGTGGTGTCTCCATCATCTCACAAGTCATTGGTACGGGGCTTGGCATTATCATTGCCTTGGTCGGTGGTTTTATTGTCTATGGTCTATTAAAAGCGACTATGGGTATTCGCCTGTCACAAGAAGATGAGTATCGTGGTGCGGATCTTTCAATCCATAAAATTTCAGCCAATTCGGAAGAATCAATGTTCTAATTTTTTAAACTCTTTTAAGCGACGGAAACGTCGCTTTTTTTATCTCGACTAAAAACGAGCTAACTTTTCGTTTTCGTATTTGATCATTCTATTCCAATCAACCTTGCCTATACATAGCGGTTTTAATATTGGGATAAAGCAGTTGTACAACCGACTCTGCCCCAGTGAATCCAAGCGATCATGGCACATATCATGCTTTATATTTCTTGCAATTTTTACTGTAATTTACAGCTTTTAAATTACGCCATTCATCCACCATTACGATTAACAAAACCGTAAAGAATATCGCTTGAGCATGCGCATTGAACTCTATTAAGATGAAAAATAATGTTTTTTAATACATCAAAAAGAACACATTATTTTTCATAACAATGAACGGTTAAACCGCAACAATGACGCATGCGATCATAACGATACAAAAGGAGTTTTGTACATGATTTATAAACGCACCATGACCTCTCTGCTTTGTGCAGGCACATTGGTATTCGGACTCAGTGCTTGTAGTGACAACAAAGCGCCGGCTACTGGCGACAAAGCGACTGAAGCGGGTGCCTCCACTTCGGGAACATTAAACAAAATCAAAAGCTCTGGCACGATAGTGCTGGGATATCGAGATTCATCAATTCCCTTTTCTTATATTGCATCGACCCCAAACCAACCTGTCGGTTATGCGCATGATCTGCAACTTAAAGTTGTTGAAGCCGTAAAGCAGAAGCTGAATATGCCAGACCTGAAGATTCGCTATAACTTGGTCACCAGCCAGAACCGTATTCCACTGGTCTCGAATGGGACTGTCGATCTGGAATGTGGCTCAACCACCAATAATAAAGAACGACAACAGCAAGTCGATTTCTCTGTCGGTTTCTTTGAAGTGGGCTCTCGGCTGTTGACTGCAAAAAATTCAGGAATTAAAGATTTTTCAGATTTAAAAGGCAAAAAACTGGTCACCACAGCAGGAACCACATCTGAACGCTATATTCGTCAACACCAACAAGAACTTGGCATTGGCGAAATCATTTCTGCCAAAGACCATGCTGAATCCTTCCTGATGCTGCAAAATGGTCGTGCTGTCGCTTTTATGATGGATGATATTCTGCTCGCAGGTGAAAAATCTAAAGCCAAAGATCCGAATCAATGGGACATCGTTGGTACTGCGCCAATTCATGAAATCTATGGTTGTATGCTGCGTAAAGGAGATACTGGTTTTAAACAGGTGGTCGATGATGCCATCAAGGCAACTTATGCCTCTGGTGAAATCAACAAGATGTATGAAAAATGGTTCCAGCAACCGATTCCACCAAAGAATATTAATTTGAATTTTGCCATGTCGGATCAGCTCAAAGCCTTAATCAGCAATCCACATGATCGCGATCAATAATTCGCTCCCCTTATCGCAAGCATAGTAGTGTGAGATCGGGAAACAGTGGATGTTGTCCCGACTCTACTCAGGAGTTGTTATGAATTATAGCTGGAACTGGGGAGTTTTATGGCAATCCACAGGTATCGGAGATACCACCTACCTGAACTGGATCATTACGGGTCTGGGCTGGCTGGTTGTGATTGCTGTGGTCGCATGGACTATTGCCCTGCTGCTGGGCAGTATCCTCGGCATTATGCGCACGCTCCCCAATAAAACCGCCAGAGCCATCGGTACCACCTACGTTACCCTGTTTAGAAATGTACCTTTACTGGTTCAATTATTTATCTGGTTTTATGTGGTTCCCAACTTTCTGCCCGCCCCGATTAAAAACTGGTGGATGAATGATCTAGGAGCCAATACCACTGCCCTGATTTCGGCCAGTATCGGGCTGGGTCTGTTCACTGCTGCGCGGGTATGTGAGCAAGTCCGAACTGGGATTGAAGCCCTGCCCAAGGGACAAATCAATGCAGGCTATGCTATGGGCTTTTCCACGGCGCAACTGTATCGCTATGTCATTCTACCGCAGTCATTTCGCACCATTTTACCGCCGCTAAGTTCAGAGTTGACCAACTGTGTCAAAAACACCTCGGTCGCCTCTTTAGTCGGTGTTGCAGAAATTATTTCGCAGATGAAAACCATCAGTGAATACACTCAGAATACCATCGAAATTTATACCTATGTCACGCTGATTTTTATTCTGATTAACATCTGTCTTATTTTTAGCATGAACCTGTTGGAAAAGCGTCTGCGTATTCCTGGTTTAATATCAGGAGGAAAGTAGTATGGAATGGCTAATCTCTTTTCTCAGTGACTTACAGCAGTCTGGACCTGCGCTGTGGTATGGATTCAGCATTACCTTAAAAGTCGTGGTGATTGCGACCATTGGTGGTATTGCGATTGGTACTCTCGTGGCCCTGATGCGCCTGTCATCAATCAAAATTTTAAATTGGATTGCACAGGCTTATGTGGATCTGTTCCGTTCCATTCCGCTGTTACTGGTGCTGATGTGGTTCTACTTTGCCGTGCCATTTTTTTATACCGCAATTACAGGACAATATCTGACCATTGATACCGCTTTGGTTTCAAGTATCGTGGCCTTCATGCTGTTTGAAGCCGCTTATTTTTCTGAAATTGTCCGTGCAGGAATTCAGTCCATTCCCAAAGGTCAAGCTGCCGCTGCTTCTGCATTGGGCATGAGCTATGGCCAATCCATGCGTCTGATTATTCTGCCACAGGCATTCAGAAAAATGACACCCTTACTGCTTCAACAGACCATCATCCTGTTTCAGGATTCCACCATGGTCTATGCCATTGGCTTACTCGATTTTTTCAGAACAAATTATGTTCGTGGCGATTTAATGTCTCTACTCACCCAATATATTTTATTTGCAGGGCTGGTGTACTTCACGATTAGTGCTTTAGCAACATTCGCAGTGAAACGTTTACAAAGGAGGTTAAGTGTATGAGCAACAATAAAGTAATGATAGACCTCCAGAATGTCAGTAAATGGTACGATCAATTTCAGGTCCTAACCGAATGCAGTACCCAAATCTGCCAAGGTGAAGTGGTGGTGGTCTGCGGTCCATCAGGTTCAGGAAAATCAACCTTGATTAAAACCGTAAATGGGCTAGAACCCTTTCAGCAAGGTAAGATCTTTGTCGATGGCGTGCCCGTTCACGAACCTAAAACGGATATGACTAAACTACGTAGCCGTGTCGGTATGGTGTTCCAGCACTTTGAATTGTTTCCTCATCTCAGCATTACCGAAAATCTGACCATTGCGCAGATCAAAGTGCTGGGCCGTTCAGAAGCGGAAGCCAATAAAAAAGGACTGGCCTATCTGGATCGGGTGGGGCTCAGTGCCCATGCCAATAAATACCCTGCTCAGCTTTCAGGAGGGCAACAACAGCGAGTTGCGATTGCGCGTGCCCTTAGCATGGATCCGATCGCAATGCTGTTTGATGAGCCAACTTCTGCGCTTGACCCTGAAATGATCAATGAAGTTCTCGATGTGATGGTGGGACTAGCCAAAGAAGGTATGACCATGATGTGTGTAACGCATGAAATGGGCTTTGCCCGTCAGGTCGCCAATCGGATAATTTTCATGGACCAAGGCAAAATCGTAGAAGACTGTTCTAAAGATGAATTCTTTGGTACACCACGTGGCGAACGTGCACAGCAATTCCTGAATAAAATTCTGCACTAATCAGTTCTGGCTTACAGCAGAAATAAAGCAGCCAAATGGCTGCTTTATGCTGAAATGGGACAAGGAAGAATCATAAAATATACTTAAACAAAAAATTAAATAAATATTTTCAAATATTTAAGAAATAAACTTACACTTATTTTTAACTCCCCTCCACTACCATTTTTTTATGATAATTTAAGAGCCAATTAAGCTTATTCACATTAAATAACACAATTGTCATCTGATTTTAATAATACGTTCCATGATTTTGAAAACACCTTTCTTCGCATTGATAAGCTTTCTATTATTGGTCAGCTTTTTCATCTTGTTGTTCGTGTTTCCAGTCGGTGGAACCATTGACATGCAACTGATTCAACCTTGGGTCAGTCAACATGGTGGCTTCCCTTATAAAAATGATTGGTTTCTCGATAAACTTAACCATACTTACGTCAAACAACTTTTAACGCTTGTTTATGTGGTTTTTTTCTTTTTGTGGTGCGCCTCTTTTAAAGTCGAAAAGCTGAAACCACAACGTTGGCAATATGGTTATATGTTTTGGGTCAGCATGCTCTGTACAGGTATCGTAGGACTACTCAAAGCCCATTCTTATCACGCTTGTCCATGGTATATGACCCATGAAACGCCAACAGGCTTTATCTGGGATTTCTCTGCAACTGCTGGACACTGTTTTCCTGGTGGGCATGCTAGTACAGGCTTCGCACTGGTCACAGGCTATTTTGTCTATCGTTTGCATCAAACACAACGTGCTTGGTTTTATCTCGTTGCAGCAATGATCATTGGCTTTGCGATGGGTTGGGCACAGATGATGCGTGGCGCCCATTTTTTGAGTCATAATTTGTGGACTGCATGGGTTTGTGTTGCTGTGAACCTTGTGTTGTATGCGTTCACTTATAAACGCCACCAAGCCATTACAAATCGTAATTCTATACCGTTATCGACAATTGATGTGGTAAAGTGAACGCCCGTACTCAAACAACGAGTATGTTTGACGCTCACATTAGGATTATTTTTGCTGCCGTATGTCTGACTATCAATCTTTTTTGGAATCCACTTTAGCAACGCAATCCGACTCTATTCAGTCTTATGAACTAGATTCACGTAAAGTATGGCTTAAAAAAGCATCTGAACGTCATGGTTTGTGGTTATATACGCCTCTGAAATGGCTAGCAAAAATATTTAATCTCGGCTCCATTACCCCAGTTCCTAACCAAGGGGGATCAGTTGCAATCCAATGTGAATTCAAACGTATCCATCAGCTCAAAGCATTAGGGATTTCAACACCGAATGTATTGGCGCTCTCAAAAAAAGGCATTTTGCTCGAAGATGTCGGCTCACAACGTCAAAGCCATGTCAGCCAACTAGACCAGAAAATTGCAAGCCTTAAAGATCATCCAGAACAACAATTCGGCTTATTTCATCAGGCCATTCAGGCCATTCGCAAGTTGCATGCGAATGATGGTTATTTAAGTGAAGCCTTTGCGCGGAACATTCTGGTCGATGAACAAAATCAGTTTACTTTTATTGATTTTGAAACAGATCCGCGGGATGTGCTCAGCCTGCATGACTGTTTTGTTCGTGACTGGTTACTGTTTATCTTCTCGACAGCCTATCATTTTGAATTTGAACGACTCGAGCCAGCCAGCCAACTGCTTTATCAAGCTTTACTGGATGAACCTCAAGTCTATAAAGATATTTGTAAGGTCGGTAAACGTTTAAACTGGGTATTACGCTTGAATGTCAGCAAAGTCGGCAATGATGGTAAACGTATCCAGAAATGTGTGTTATTTCTGCGCGATCTGAAACAGCAATCTGAAGCCAATACTCAGTCAAATTAAGCCCTCGTTATATTCAATGCGGTTCATGATGCGCAAGTTTCTTTGGTAATCTGACCAATACGCTCAAACCGCCTAATTCAATACTCCGAGATAAAGTCAAAACCCCACCTAAACGTTGGGTGGCTTTATCTACAATTGAAAGTCCAAGCCCACTACCCACTTCTAAGTGATGGTGGACACGATAAAAACGTTTTAGTACTTTGTCGTATTGTTCAGGATCAATTCCATGACCACTATCTTCGATTTGAATATAGGCAAAATCATCGGTATCGCTATAGACTGAAATATTAATAATGCCTTGATTCGGGGTATATTTAATTGCATTGTCAATCAGGTTAAAAATAATCGAATGTACCGTTGATTCAAGACTCTGCATTTCAATCGGATCATTGCGCTCAAAGCCTAAATCAATCTCCTTTTGCATGGCTAAATTCACCAATTGCTCAACACAGTTGAGTGCAACATCGTTCAATCTGAAATTAGTATTGGGTTCAATCAGGCTTAGTGCAACATCCTGCTTAGCCAATGCCAAAAGCTGGGTGACTAAATGTTGAATACGGGCTAAGCCTTTACTCAGATTTTGCAAAGCCTCATGTTCTGGAAACTGACTGATCAAAATTCGGGTTTGCAAATTCAGTGCAGTCACAGGTGTTCTAAGTTCATGCGCGGCATCGGCAATAAATTGCTTTTGCTCAGTTTGAGCATGCTGAATACGCTCAAATAAACGATTCATTTCTTCAATGGTGGGTAACAGTTCTTGTGGATAATCTTTCACATCTATCGGTGATAAACCATCCGAATCACGTTGGGTCAATTCCGTTTTAAAATCATCTAAGGGTTTTAAGCTCAAACTGATAATAAATGCTAACACCAAAATCGCAATCGGCAATAAGAGCAGATAAGGGACAAACATACTCCCGGCCAACTCCCACGCAAACGCATGGCGTACCTCTTCTTGTTGACTGACTTGAATCTGATAGTCTTTTAATGGAATCACATACACACGCCACTTTCCTTGCGGTGTGTTTTGGGTATAAAAACCAGCTTGTTTCACAGGCGGGAGCAAGAGATGGGTCTGATGCCATAAATGACTTTGATCTTTATAGGCCCAAATATCAATCAACAAATCCTCTTCATGGTAGGTTCTGTGCAACTCCACCCGACTTGCCGTTGGCGTTACTGGCTGAGAACTTGAACGTTCCGCCATATACTGCATTTGGGTATCTAAAATTTCATCGACTTCATGCAATGAAATTTTATATGCGGCTAAAATCAAGAAACAACCCAGCACAATACTGAAAATAGAGGTCCCCCAAATCAGTCTTTTCTTGAGTGAATAATGCTGAGTTTTTTTCATAAGTTTAAGCTTGCCCCAAACGATAACCTAGACCACGAATGGTTCGAATAAAGTCTTTTCCAAGTTTGGCTCGTAAATGGTGCACATAGACTTCAATGGTATTACTGGTCACTTCACTGTCAAAATCATACAGTTTGTCTTCCAAATTAGCTTTCGAGAAAATTTTATTTGGATGAGAAACCATCGGGATCAGAATGGCCCATTCCCGATTAGAAAGTTCAATCTGTTGTCCTTTAAATGTCGCCAAGTGCTGTTCAACATCAAGAATCAACTCACCACTTTTTAACAATTGTGACTGACTTTTCAATTGTGCTGTTTCTACACTGCCACGACGTAATAACGCATTGATTCGTGCAAGTAATTCATCAAACTCATACGGTTTGATCAAATAATCATCTGCACCTTGATTGAGACCATCAACACGATTTTGTAACTGATCTCGTGCAGAAATAATCAACACAGGTATTGAACTACGTTGACGAATCTGTCTGAGAATTTGCATCCCATCCATCAAAGGTAGACCTAAATCCAACAAGATTAAATCAAAAGACTGTTTGGTTAACAAAGCTAATCCATCGACCCCGTTATTGACCCACTCCACCTCAAACTGATGATATCGCAATAAAGTCAATGTTGACTCAGCAATCATAAAATCATCTTCTATCATCAAGATCTTAGTCATGATTTCATTACACCTTATGGGTTAGGACATGTCTGCAACATGTCATTTTTAGCATTAATTACCTTGGTTTTGATATCAAGCAAACTCAGCATGGTTGGGAACAAGTTATCTTGGCTCAGCTTATTTTTACTTTGTTGTGCCAAACATTTGACTTGCTTCGCTGCTTGTTGTTGCCATGCCTGAGAGAACCACATCACCATCGGGACATGGGTTTGTTGCGTCGGTGCAATCGCATAAGGTGCACCATGCAAATACATCCCACTCTCACCTGTTGATTCACCATGATCAGACAAATACCACAAACCTGTTTGATATTTCGTTGTATTTTTTAATGTTTCAATAAATGAATCTAAAACATAATCGGTATAAAGCAAAGTATTATCATAGCTATTCACGAGTGCTTCTTGAGTACAGCCCTGAATCGCATTGGTATCACAGGTTGGTTTAAATACACGGTATTCAGCAGGTACCCGCTTATAATAGGCTGGTCCATGGCTGCCCATTTGATGCAATACCACTAAATGTGGACGGGTATCATCTTTCGGGATTGTTTCAATATAAGCTTTCAGACTATCAATCAAAATGTCATCCAGACATTCGCCATCCTTACACCATTTCTGTTGAATTGGCTCAGGGATTTTGAATTGCTCAACACGGTCACAAGTCCCTTTACAACCCGAATTATTATCAATCCAAGTCACTTGGTAACCCGCTCGTTTTGCAATATCCAGTAGGCCTTCTCGATGACTCGCAAGACGTTCATCGTAATCTTCTCTTGGCATACCAGAGAACATACAAGGTACTGAAACTGCCGTTGCTGTACCACACGAACTCACCTGAGAGAAATTTAAAATATCCTGTTTGGCGAGTTTGGGATTAGTATCTTTTGCATAACCATTTAAAGAAAAATTTTCTGCACGTGCCGTTTCACCCACCACCAATACCATCAGTTTGGGTACAGTTGTTGATGATTGCGTTGCTTGAGCATCTTCGCCATAAGTCACCAGAGGAAGATTTTCCTTAGGCGCTTTCTTTTTATAATACGATACAAATGAAGCAATCATATTTTGAGGAGAAATCATGCCTTTTAAATCGCGGTTTTCACGAAAGATTGCAGCAAAATCGACATAAAAGACAAATAGCAAACCACCAACCATAGCTAAAGAAACAAGTGAAGCCAGCACCTTTTTCCAAATTTGTCGAATAACAGGTTCAGGTTTTAGTTTAATTAGCAAAATCACAATAATCGGCACAATCACCATACCAATGATCCAGACCAGCAAATGCCAAGACCATGTATCTTTTGCTTCAGCGATATCCGTTTGCATCAGGTTTTGAATTTGGTCTGAGGTGATCCAGACCCCTAGAGTATTAACCGCATAAGAGGCAAAACCACCAATAAAAACTAAGGCGATTGCAATTGGTTTTGCGGTCCATTTCCAATTCAAAACTTGAAAAAGAAAAGTATAGAATGCAGTTACCACACCGACTGAGGCTAAAACAAATAGTCCTGCTTTAAAACCTGTATAAGGGGTCAGTGTCTGCATCTTTTCATAAAATGCAAAATTCAGAAAAACCCCTAACCAAACTGCGAGTAACACATTGAAGGTAAGTAATGAAATGGTCTTGGTTTTGAGTCTTTTTAGCAACATAAGCATCACAATCTAAAAATAAATTTCTTAGCTTTTTTTAAGATAAGAATAAAAACTTAAAAATGACTTAAACAAAACAATAGCAACCCAACAAATGACAGGTTGAAAATTGAGTTAATTAAGAATTGGAGTAATTAAAGTATGAATAAGGTCCTATTTTTATAAATCCTTGTTGAAGTAATCCTCCATCCTTGTAGCCTAGCGTTTTATGAAAATAAATTATTCTATTTAAAGAAAAAACAATATAAACAAAAATGCCCTTTAAGCAAACTTAAAGGGCATTTTTTTAAATAAAAGCAGATTAGAATTTGAACTCTAAACCTAAGCCTGCAACAGGTTGTTTATCCTTTTTGCTTGCTTGCTCAAGCGTTAGATAACCTGCATAACCATAAGTCTTAACTTGTTTGTTAAATGCATAATCTGCACCAGCAATAATTTGTTTTGCTTTAAAGTCAGCAGTATTGGTTTTAAAGCTCGTATCATTCTGGCTATATTGACCTTTCACCGTCCAGTTCTTCGCTTGAGGGATATTATATTCCGCACCTAACAACCAACCTTGTGTATCATCAATATTTTCTGAACCTGGCGCATTACCAGACACAGCTTCTACTTCTGAAGTCTGATACAGTGCTTTAAGTGCCAAGCCTTCAAGCGGCGTGATTTTACCAATTGCACGTACCGTATTTGCCGCTGCAAACAAGCCACCACCAGCAATTGCAGGCTCAGCAGCATTTAAGAAACCACGACCAAGGAAGGTGCTTGGAATCGCTTTGTCATAACCAAGACCAGCTACCACCAATGGATTTTCATAAGTTACAGATGCTGACCATGCATCGCCTAGACCACGACCAGCAACTTTTGCACCACCACTGGTTGCTTTAATACCAGAAGACTCACCTGTTGCAAGTAAGGCATTAAATTTAAATGCGCCATCAAGTAGTTTCACTGCTGGCGATTCATAAATCACTGCATTATCAATACGGTTTTCACCTGTGAAAATACCTGTGATATCGGCCTTATTGGCAACATAGTTGTTAAAAGTATCGACAACACTCGATAATTGTTTTACAGGGGTATCGTGCTTACCAATTTTCAAAGTACCCAATTGCGCATCTTTCAAACCGACAAAACGATTACGCTGTACCCAATCATTGCTATCGCCATCAGCGCTAAAGCCCCATTCGATTGCATAAACTGCGCTTAAGCGTTCAGTGAGTTTTTCATCACCTTTAAGTCCAAGGAATGAACTGTTTGAGCTGATTTCCCAAACGTCTTTGTTTGACTTAGTTGCATTTTTTTCTGGTAAATAATCAACACTGGCATCAATTTCACCATAAAATGTTGGTGCTGCAAATGTGGTTGTTGCAAGCAGACTGAGCACTGCTGCTGTTACAATTTTGATTTTCATTGTTTACATCCTGGTTAAATTTGTAACAAATCCTACACATTAACTTTATATGACAAAACGATTAAAATCTTATTAATTTATTCCAATTTCGACTAAAGTTTAATTTTTATACACTCAGTTATTCATTCTAATTGACTTATTTACGACAACATCCACTCTAAATTTAATATCTATATCAATTAATTATCGTAATATTTCTTTATTTTTATTCACAGAATTCTCTATATTCATAAAATGATAAAATCCGACGAAAATCATTCCATTCCTATATAAGCCGAGTCATGTACCCAGTTTTTATTTCAACATACGTTTTTTAAACACAAAAATTGTAATAAAAAGTGACCTTTATCTTGCTTTATTTTTCCAATAAAAGATCGGACTCAAACACAGCATTGCAATGATGCAGATCACCAACAAATAATCCGCATAGCCCAGCCAGTCGCCCACCACACCACTGAATAAATACAACAAACCACTGACCGTTGCCATAATTGAGACCTGAAAGGTAAAGTCCGTTCCTGCAAATTGTTTACGACTATATTGCATGACCAGTGTCAGCATCACCACCAGCAGCATTGCAGAACAAGCATCTTCAACCGCATTTACCACATACAACCAAAGTGGCGCAATTTGAAACTGTGATTCGTAGGCATAGCCGAGAACGGCATAGGCCCCCAAACTGATCAATTTCAAAAATGAGAACACGATTAAACAAGAGCTTCTCGAGAAATATTTTAATAATAGTCCAGCGACAGCCGCCCCCAATAATGCAGCAACCGCTCCAAACATGGTAATAAACACCCCAATCTGGGTAAAGTTCAGTCCCATATCCACCATCAATGGTTTCAATAAAGGGCCAGCTAAACCATCAGCCACTTTAAAACTGATCAATACCAGTAACCATGCTTTTAACTCTGGAGAAGACTGGAAATAATTTAAATAGCTTTTGACTGCCTGTATAAAAGATTGTGAGCTGGCTTGCTGAAGTACAACTTTACTTTGATGGTGCGGTTCTCGATAAAACAGAACTGGTAAGGTATTGACCAACACCAATGCAGCCAAAGCCAGAAAAGTCTTTTGCCAATCCAGCCAATCCAAACACCAGAGTACTGCTCCCCCACCGACAATAAAGCCCAAGCGTGATCCGATCACCTGAAAGGTATTGCCCCAATGCTGTTGATCACTTTTGAGTAAATTAACGGCCAGGCCATCGGTTGCGATGTCTTGGGTTGCACCAGTTAAATTCATGAATAGCAATAAGCCAAAGAAAACCAATAAATAAATCGGCTGATCTAAGGATTGAATCGGGAAAAATGAGAGAATAATCAGAATAACAACGCTGCAAAGTTGCGTCGGAATGATCCAGCTACGGTAGTGCCCAAATCCAGATAAGGCAAAACGATCCACATAAGCGGCCCAAAAAATCTTAATCGACCAAGGCAGCATTAATAAGCCAAAGCCACCAATATGGGCTAAAGACACCCCTTGTGCTCTTAAAATTACAGGCAATGCATGGGTCATAAAACCTACAGGTAAACCCTGCGCCCAATATAAAGAAAACAATAAAATGTAAACCTGTCGA
Source organism: Acinetobacter sp. UBA991 (assembly GCF_002292065.1). Classification (NCBI taxonomy): domain Bacteria; kingdom Pseudomonadati; phylum Pseudomonadota; class Gammaproteobacteria; order Moraxellales; family Moraxellaceae; genus Acinetobacter; species Acinetobacter sp. UBA991. Next base: position 89,874 of record NZ_DBBF01000015.1, read on the forward strand.
AGATTAAGCATTTAGAGTTTTCCATGGCTGCACAATAAGGTCGCTCAAGTATCCAATCCTTTCATCTGTAAGGCAATAAAATCTTATTTTTTGCCAATGCAGTCGATGTCATGAGCGTTTAACATGATTATAGTTGTCATTACATATCGTGATTTATGCCACAGCATTTTCCAGATTTACCTCCGTTGGTTCCCCAACGTGGGACTGCTTATAGTCGTGCATTGTGTAAAAAACTTTTTCTCGGTCAAGGCTGGACTGTCGTAGGTGAAATTCCCAATTTACCCAAAGCTGTTGCGATTATCTCGCCGCATACCTCCAACATTGATGGTTGGTATGGCTTTTTAGCCATTGGCGGCTTAGGTCTAAAGATTACCGTCTTGGGTAAAGATAGTCTGTTCAAACCACCATTTCAGCCGTTATTAAATTGGGCTGGGCTGATTCCCGTGCGTCGTGACAGCGCACATGGACTGACTGAACAAGTCGTTGCCACGATTCATGCACACGATAAAATCTGGATCGGCATGGCGCCTGAAGGTACGCGTAAAAAAGCCGAAAAAATGAAAAGTGGCTTTTATCATATCGCACATGCCGCTGGGATTCCCATCGTGATGTTTGCCTTTGATTATGACCACAAAACTATCTATTGTTTAGGTGCATTCACTCCGACAGGTCACTATCAACAAGACCTAGCGCAAATCATGCAACGCTATGTCGGACACTTCTCACCAAAGAATCCAGATTGGCTGGCTGAACCCTTACAAAAACTTGTGAAAAAAAACTAGAAAGTTGAGGGCAAATCTGCTCTGATGTGCCCATCTTTTTGTACATTTTATCTGCACCTGATATGAAAATTGCTCGACTGTCTTGCCTCGCTATTGTTAGCTTGGCTTTATTTGGATGTGATCAAACAGCAAAGAAAACACCCTCTACAACAGCAATTAAAGCGCGTGAACCCGTGATCGCACTCGCCTTAGGCGGTGGTGGTGCCAAGGGCTTTGCCCATATTGGTGTGATCAAAGTTTTAGAGTCTCATGGCATTAAAGCCAAAATCGTGACAGGTACCAGTGCAGGTAGCTTCGTGGGCAGTATTTACGCCAGCGGTCAAACACCTTATCAAATGCAAAATCTGGCTTTAAAACTGCAAGAATCTGATTTGCGTGACTTAACTATAAATAGTCAAGGCATTATTCTCGGACAAAAACTACAGAATTATGTGAATACACAAGTCGGCAATAAACCGATTGAACAATTTCCAATTCGCTTTGCTGCAGTCGCAACGCGCTTAGATAGTGGTAAAAAAGCTGAGTTTATTAAAGGCAATGCAGGTCAAGCCGTACGTGCGTCTTGTAGTATTCCAAACGTGTTTGTGCCTGCGGTGATTGGCAATACCAAATATGTAGATGGTGGCCTAGTCAGCCCAATCCCTGTTAAAACAGCCAAAGATATGGGGGCCGATATTGTGATTGCAGTAGATATTTCTGCACGTCCAGTCGGTGGTAAACCGCTCAGTATGTGGGGCTTATTAGATCAAACCATTAATATTATGGGACAACAAAGTATCAATGAGGAGCTCAATCAAGCCACTGTCGTGATTCAACCTAAAGTTGGTCATCTCGGTGCGCTTGATCTTAAATCAAGTAATGAAGCAATTTTGGAAGGTGAAAAAGCGGCTCAAGCCAAGATCACTGCAATTCGAAATGCGATTACGACATTTAAAAACTCTCCTGCTGCCCTTAAACCTGCACCAAAGTCTAAATTCTAAAACCCTCCTCAAGGGCTGTTGATCTGCATAATGACTTGCAATCCAAGCAAGATTACTCGTGACCATCAGCCCTAAATTCCAAAAAAACAATCTTTGTATATTCATAAAGATAATGATCTGCTAGAGTGCTAAAGGTGAATATTTTTTCACCTCCACTCCGTTTAATGATGCGAGCAAATCTATGGAATTTGTAGTTGAACCTTGGCACTGGTTTGTATTAGGGATTTTACTGATTCTTTCAGAGTTAATTTTGCCTGCTTTTGCTGCATTATGGTTTGGCATAGCAGCAGTCATGGTCTGTATTTTACTGTGGCTTTTCCCAATGATGGGCTTTACCACCCAAGTGATTACTTGGGGAATTTTATCTATTTTATGCACGATTCTTTGGTTCAAATTTATCAAACCTCTCTCCATTGATAAAACCAAAGCAGGACTTCCTCGTGAAGCAACCATTGGTCAAGTGGGTATGGTGATCCAAACTGGACTTGAGCATGGACAAATTATTGTGCGCTTTCCGATGCCTGTTTTAGGTAATGATGAATGGAATTGCCGTTGTACCGTACCTGTACAAGTCGGCGATCGCGTTCGAGTTGTTGATATTTTGGGTAATGATTTAGTCGTTCAACCGCATAGCACGTCATAAACACAAAAGAGGGTTTTCAATGTCTGTCGGTACTATTGTTGTTTTAGCACTTTTAGCTTTTATTGCTATAACCATCTTTAAAGGGGTTCGTATTGTTCCCCAAGGTTATAAATGGATTGTTCAACGTCTGGGTAAATACCATACTACGTTGAATCCTGGTCTCAATTTCGTTATCCCCTATGTAGACGAAGTTGCTTATAAAATTACCACTAAAGATATTGTTTTAGATATTCCTTCACAAGAAGTAATTACCCGAGACAATGCCGTACTGGTGATGAATGCCGTAGCTTATATCAACCTGACAACACCAGAAAAAGCGGTGTACGGGATTGAAAACTATACTTGGGCAATTCAAAACCTTGTTCAAACTTCACTCCGCTCAATCGTTGGTGAAATGGATTTGGATGATGCGCTTTCTTCACGTGATCATATCAAAGCGAAGTTAAAAGCAGCCATTTCTGATGATATTTCAGATTGGGGGATTACACTTAAAACGGTTGAAATCCAAGATATTCAGCCATCTCATACCATGCAAGCAGCGATGGAAGCTCAAGCGGCTGCTGAACGCCAACGTCGTGCAACTGTGACTAAAGCTGATGGTGAAAAACAAGCTGCAATTTTAGAAGCAGATGGCCGTTTGGAAGCATCGCGTCGTGATGCAGAAGCGCAAGTTGTTCTTGCGGAATCTTCACAACGTGCGATTGAAATGGTCACTACAGCTGTCGGTGATAAAGAAATCCCTGTTGCTTACTTACTCGGTGAGCAATATGTAAAAGCGATGCAAGATCTTTCTAAATCAAGCAATGCAAAAACTGTGGTACTTCCAGCGGATGTACTCAATGCCATTCGTGGAATTATGGGCAAACACTAAGTCCTGTTTCCAATCAAAATAAAGCAGCGATAACGCTGCTTTATTTTTTATACATTCTGAATTCGCTTTCGATCTTTAAGTGGGAGTTTTCCCACCACCAAATCATAAGAATCTTTAATCAGATCTTGCAGCAAATCAGCTGTAATTTCATGACCACTAGCAATTGATATCCAGTGTTTCTTATTCATATGATAACCTGCGGAAATTGAAGGATACAGCTCCTGATATTCCAAACTTTTCTCAGGCTTGCATTTAATCGTCACCAGCAACTTGCCAGAATAAACACCAATCAACATAAATACCTTGTCAAAGACCTTAAAGACCTCACAGTCTGGACCAAAAGGTTGTGATTGGATGGAAAAAGCCAGTTGTTGTCCATATTCAAGCGCACATTGTTCTAATTGATCGTCATTCATAAAGCGATGCTCTGTGGTTATTTCTATGGATCATCTATTTATCTTAGATTCACTTTTATATTAAAACAATGATTTATAAACTGCTTAAATCTATGCTGTTGATCATCTTAAGGTATATACCGACTCCAAAAATAAAGACCATACAAGGATGGTCTTTTATAACATTCAATAATTGATCAAAGCTGACGCAAGATTAACTTTTGCGTGCCAGTAAAAACTGTGAAATCTCGACCAACTCTTTGGCGTCTTCACCAAAATAAGCCAAAGCGTCAAAAGCTTGATCATGTAGGCTTTGTGCATAGGCCTGTGCTTGTGCTAAGCCCATTAAGGCAGGATAAGTTGATTTCTGTACTTGCTCATCTTTACCCGCGGTTTTACCTAAGGTTTCAGTGCTTGCAGTAATATCCAAGATATCATCTTGCACTTGGAAGGCTAAACCAATCGTTTGTCCAAATTGGCGTAATTTCGGAATGGCCTGATCCGTCCCATTAAAAATGGTCACTGCCCCCATCATAATCGCCGCTTGAATCAAGGCACCCGTTTTATTACGGTGAATGTTCTCTAATTCCGTTTGATCGACCTGCTTACCTTCCGCTTGCAGGTCTAATACCTGACCACAAACCATTTTTGAACTGGCTGTTGCTAAAATCTGCATTTGCTTTAAAACGATTGCAGCCTCTGTGCCTTGTCCCTGTTCATCGAACAAACGACTGCCCAAAATCTCAAATGCCATCGACTGTAAAATGTCACCAGCTAATAACGCGGTATCTTCACCAAATGCCACATGGCAAGTGGGTTGACCACGGCGTAATAGATCATTGTCCATACATGGCAAGTCATCATGTGCCAATGAATAGCAATGAATCAATTCAACCGCAACAGCAGCACGACGCGCTGCAGCAAAATGATGATTCGGCTGTAAGGATGCTGCTGCATAACATAAAGCTGGGCGAACACGTTTACCACCTAACATCACGGCATGATGAACGGCGGCTTTTAAAGGTTCTGGAATGGAAAATGCAGCCAATGCTGTCAATAAATCTTGTTGAATACGTTGTTGAGCTTGTTGTAAAACATCCGCATTAACTTGAGAAATAGATGACACAGTTGCCTCGGGAAATCTTAATGAAAGGAAAATGACAAGACTTGCCAGAATGGCGACATCATAACACTATTTATATCAGGAAATTGTGTTTGTATTTTGAATCAATTCAAAATAATAAGGCCTTCAAATGAAGGCCTTATCAAATAGCACAATACACAAATCAGAAACTATCGCCTGGTACACGCACCCAACCTTCCATCAGCACACGTGCGCTACGACTCATAATGGCTTTTTTCACAGACCATTTACCATCAATCAATTCAGCTTGAGCACCCACACGCAAAGTCCCAGATGGATGACCAAAGCGCACTGCTTCACGTTCACCACCGCCTGCAGCTAAATTTACCAAGGTACCCGGAATAGCTGCTGCTGTTCCAATTGCCACTGCTGCCGTTCCCATCATGGCATGATGTAATTTACCCATCGACAAGGCACGAACCAATAAGTCGACATCATTGGTCTCAACGGGTTTACCACTAGATGAACTATAGCTTTTCGGTTGTGAGACAAAAGCAATTTTAGGGGTATGCTGACGCGCAGCTGCTTCTGAAATATCTTTAATCAAGCCCATTTGTACTGCGCCATAGGCACGAATTTTCTCAAAACGTGCTAAAGCTGCGGCATCAGCATTAATCTGATCCTGTAATTCTGTCCCTTGATAACCAATATCTTCTGCATTGAGGAAAATGGTCGGAATACCTGCATTGATAAATGTGGCTTGGAATGTGCCAATTTCAGGAACAACCAGTTGATCCACAACGTTTCCTGTCGGGAACATATCGCCGCCTTCTTCGCCATCATCCGCCGGGTCTAAAAATTCAATCTGAACTTCAGCTGCGGGGAAAGTCACACCGTCCAGTTCAAAATCACCTGTTTCCTGAACTTGACCATTGGTCACAGGAACATGTGCAATAATGGTTTTTTGAATATTCTTCTGCCAGATCCGTACCGTACAAATCCCATTTTCAGGAATACGCGCTGCATCGACCAAACCATTTGAAATGGCAAAGGAACCCACTGCTGCGGTTAGGTTGCCACAGTTACCACTCCAGTCGACAAACGGCTGATCAATTGATACTTGACCAAATAGATAATCAACGTCGTGTTCTGACTCAGAACTTTTTGCCAAAATTACCGTTTTACTGGTGCTTGAGGTCGCCCCACCCATGCCATCAATCTGTTTGCCATAAGGGTCTGGACTGCCAATCACACGGAGAAGAAGTTGATCACGTGCCTTGCCCGCTATTTGTGCCGCTTCAGGTAAATCATCCAGTTTGAAAAACACACCTTTACTTGTCCCCCCACGCATATAGGTTGCTGGGACTTTTATTTGCGGTACTGAGCTCATGTCAATGTCTTCCTTTTATCATATTCTTGGTGCAGATTGGTTTTGAATCTAAAGGTACTGCACGGCCATCAAAAATACCATACGACCAATGGTTTTGGGATTGGTCATAATGTGTAAAATCTGTGCATTATAGTGAGTAGATTTCAAGACTTTCACAATGGCAAAAATACTATTCCATCCGTCGGGAAAAACAAAGGCATTCTCCAACTGTACAAAATTGCAGCATATTTCATTTTAATGTTCATATAAATATAAGATTTTAAATAACTTTTAAAAACAACTTTCCAGTCATAGCATCGCTGTACTTTTACTAGGCGAAAATCTTTGAATCTATTAGAATAATCCAGTTAATTCCTCGTCGAGCTCAGTCCTTTGAACAACGATTCTTCTCAACTTCAGCGTGGACTAAAAAACCGCCATATCCAACTCATTGCGATGGGTGGAGCGATTGGTACGGGCTTATTTTTAGGTTCTGCGCAAATTATCCAGTCTGCTGGGCCATCTATTATTTTGGGGTATGCGATTGGCGGCTTGATTGTTTTTCTAATCATGCGTCATTTAGGTGAAATGATTGTTGAAGAACCTGTTGCAGGTTCATTTAGCCATTTTGCTTATAAGTATTGGGGTAAATTTCCAGGTTTTATCACTGGCTGGAATTATTGGGTACTGTATATCCTTGTCGCAATGACTGAGCTAACGGCAGTAGGTAAATACATTAATTACTGGTGGCCACAAATCCCCGCTTGGCAGTCTGTATTGTTCTTCTTTGTCGTGATTACGGCAGTGAACCTAACCAATGTTAAATTCTATGGTGAATCAGAGTTCTGGTTAGCGATCATCAAGGTAACTGCCGTCGTTGCTATGATCTTGTTTGGTCTATTCTTGCTCTTCACTGCGGATGCAAATTCAACAGCCTCATTTAGCAACCTGTGGTCACATGGCGGCTTTTTCCCGCATGGCTTCGATGGCTTGTTCTATATGCTGGCTTTCTTGATGTTTGCCTTCGGGGGTATTGAACTGATTGGTATGGCCGCAGCAGAAGCCAAAGATCCAAAGACCACCATTCCTAAAGCGATTAACCAAGTGGTGATTCGTATTTTAGTGTTCTATGTGGGTTCGCTTGCTATTCTCTTGTCACTTGTGCCTTGGAACCAATTGGACTTAGGTGGCTTAGATAAAAGTCCATTCGTGATGATTTTCAGTCAAATGGGGATTGGTTGGGCAGCCCACCTACTTAACTTTATTATCCTGACAGCAGCATTATCTGTATACAACAGTGGTATGTATGCCAATAGCCGTATGGTATTTGGCCTAGCTCAACAAGGTAATGCACCAAAAATCTTTACCAAAACCAATAAACAAGGCGTCCCTGTTCCAGCAGTCCTGCTCTCGGCATTCCTGATCTTTGGTTGTGTCTTGTTAAACTACTTTGTACCTGAAGATGCACTTGGACATTTGATGTATGTGGTTGTTGGTGCACTGGTTTTAAACTGGGCCATGATCAGTTTGACCCATTTGAAATATAGAAGTCATATCAAAAAAGCTCAAATTAAAACCTCTTACCCTGCTTTATGGTCTCCATTTAGTAACTATTTGGTATTAGGTTTTATTGCTGTAGTGCTGTATATCATGTGGCAACAAGGCTTCAAAGAATCTGTACTGATGATTCCGATCTGGATCGTCGCCATGTTTATTTTCTATAAGTTTTTAAATCGCAAAACTGAAAACTAACAGTTAATCGGTTTCATTAAAAAGTGATTGCTTCTGCAATCACTTTTTTGTTTATAATCATAAAATTATGCGCTTATAGCTTAACTGGATAGAGCAGTTGCCTCCTAAGCGACCGACGTGGGTTCGAGTCCCGCTGAGCGCATAACCCATCAGCATCTTAGTTATATTGCAGCAGCACATTGAGCTGCTAAATATCCCAATTCTTTTCAATGGCAGTAATTTGGCTATAAACACTTTGATACTCTGCCTGCTTTAGCGTACACCAAAGCGTGGCAAAGTCCGTTCCTAAGTATTCGATTAAAACCGAATTGGCTTGGAATAATTGCAATGCTTGCATTTGCTCAGTCGGCAAGAATACATGCTCACTTTTCAGTTTTAACTGATGCGCTTGCTTTGGAATATCTAATCCCTGTGTTAGACCATGCAATGTACCTATCAAAATTATAGCGACAGCCAAATAAGGATTACAATCAGCTCCTGCCACGCGGTATTCCAGTCTCTGATTTTCTTGATCTGAACATGGAATTCGAATCGCCACATTTCGATTATTCAGCCCCCAATTGGCTTCAAGTGGCACATGATTGCCAAATTTAAAGCGTCTAAAAGAGTTTAAATTAGGCGCTAAAATCGCCATTGAATCAGGCATCAATAACAGTAATCCACTCACCGCTTTTAATAAATTGTCAGAGATTTTTTCTTGCGCCGAACTAAAAAGGTTCTCCTGATTCTGATCTAAAAGACTCATATGGAAGTGCATACCACTGCCCGCCTTATGCATATCAGGCTTGGCAAGGAAGTTTGCACGTAGTCCATGCTTATTCGCAATCTGCTTGATGCTTCTTTTCAGCAACATAATCTGATCACATAAGCTCAATAGATCCGTTGTATGTTGCAGATTAATCTCATACTGACCTGAAGAGGATTCAGAAACGATTCCTGTAATTTGAATACGCTGTCGTTTTGCGACTGCTTCGATCTCATTCAGAATATTTTGATAATGATCGGAGGTATTAATATCAAAGCATTGGCTCATGGTTTCTTCAACCTCATCAGCCTCACTTAAGGGATGCAGATAGAACTCGACTTCGGCAGCGATACAGGGAAAGTAACTTTTATCATGAAGTTGAGAGAGGATTTTTTTCAACATATTGCGAGGTTCAAATACGCAATCTTGCTGATGATCATCCTTCATACTGAGCAGTAGTTGGGCTGTTGTTTCTGGCTCAAGTGCGTGTGGTTTCAATGTGCCTAAAACAGGTTCACATAAATGATCAGGCTCTCCAATATATTTACCGAGTCCTGTCTCTTCAATCACTTTGCCATCCAAACTCATAGCATAAATCGACAATGGAAAATAACAGCCTTTACTCAGATTTTTGAGGCAACCGACATCTATACGTTTACCGCGTAAATGTCCATTTAAGTCACATAAATAAATATCGACGTGTTGAGTCTGTGGATAATGTTTTAAATAAGTTTCAACTTCTTCTATAAATCGTTTTTTTAGCGTAACACCATTAATATCATTGTTGCAGATTGCCGTTTGAATATACTTTTTAAGCGCAGATGGATGATTGATCTCAACAAGTACAGCACTCATAGCTGAAAGCTCAAGTTATATAGATAAATTTAGCTTAGTTGAGGCTTGGGTAGAAGTAACGTAAACAGTGCGTAAACTCTTGGGGTAATCGAATAAATTTCTTATAACTCGGACAATAAAAAACGGAGCAATGCTCCGTTTTTTATAAATTCATTTAGGCCAGATATCAATCCATCAATTGAACTGGCTTTATACGTCTAATTCTAATTGCCAATTCTTTCAGTGCATAATTGACTGATACCACCAGCATAAAACCAATCACAAAAGAACCAATCACATCAAAGGGAAAATGAACACCGACAAAAACTCTCGATAGACCGACAACTACACTACACAATAATCCGATCAAACCAATCTTTTTAAAGCCCGCCATCCAATAAGAAAAGCCAATAATCACAACCGTTATCGTATGCTGACTTGGGAAAGATGAAGTTGAACCATGGCCAATTAACTTATGACCTAAGTCAATTTGAAATGGGCGAGGATGATGATAAAAGAATTCAATAATGTCGCTTAAAAGTAAAGAAAACAGCACAATCACTAAAGTTTTGGCAAATAAAAGATGATATGTTTTCCATTGGATGACCAATAAAAATACCAGAAAACTGATCAGTACCGTATTTAAATCCTCCGCCAAAAAAATTGCGGCCTTGTCTAGCGCGGCATGCTCCTTTGCAAAAGAATTTATACTATTAAACAAAGAGATATTTAAATCTTTAAAAATCATTTCCTTTTCTATCCACACTATCCATGAAGATCAATGCGCTCAATATACAGGAGAATAATGAAGAAATTATTAATAATTTTTATATTTTATTATTCACATATCCTAAAAGGAATTAAGTCAAGCCTTGCTTTATCAACGAGAAAAACCCTTCAAATAAAGCCACCAATAAATAGGACAAAGTTACCCTATTTATTGATGTTAATTCACTGAAATTTAGAACTTAAATTCTAGACCAGTCCCCGCAATCGGTTGCTTGTCTTTAGCGCTTGCTTGCTCGAATGTTGAGTATCCAGCATAGCCATAGACTTTCACTTGTTTGTTAAATGAATAGTCTGTACCAAGCAATAACTGCTTGGCATCGAAATCCGCCTCATTGCTTTTAAAGCTGGTACTGTTTTGGCTGTATTGTGCCTTTACCGTCCATTTCGATTGCTTCGGTAATTTGTATTCCGCACCAATCAGCCAACCTTGTGAATCATCAATATTACGAATAAATCCTTCTGGATCTAAAGTTGTTGGATCAACAACTTTATTGCCCGGCTTATCTACAATCTTTGATGTCTGATAAAGAGCCTTTATGGCAAGCCCTTCAATTGGTGTCAAACGACCAATCACACGCACGGTATTCGCAGCAGCGAACACTTCATCCACTTGCGTTTCAGTCTCAGCTGCATTTAATAGACCATGCCCCAAGAAATCACTTGGAATGGCTTTGTCATAGCCGACACCGACTAAGAATACCGGATGACTATAGCTCAATGATGCAGACCATGCATCCCCTAAGCCACGCCCTGCGGTATTCACCCCACCACGTTTGTCATCTTCAATCCCACGGCTTTCCCCTGTTGCAAGCAAGACACTGGCTTCCAGATTACCGCCATTCAAAGCAATTTCAGGAGAATCATACACCACCGCATTATTGACACGGTTTTCACCCGTCATAATGCCGGTGATATCTGCTTTATTACTAATATAGTTATTAAAACTATCTACAGGACTGGATAAATCTTTTAACGGTGTATTATGTTTACCGATTTTGACTGTACCAAAACGATCATCTTTTAATCCGACAAAACGATTACGTTGCGACCAATCAGTTTTGTCGCCATCCGCATAAAATGCCCATTCTGCTAAATAAACTGCACTCAAATTTTCGGTTAATTTTTCTTCACCTTTAATTCCAACAAATGAACTATTACTATTTACTTTCCAAACATCATGATCTGCCGAATTTGCATTTTTTTCTGGTAGATAATCAATACTGGCATCAATCTCTCCATAAAATTTTTGTGCTGCAAATGCAGAACAGGTCGCAATACTCATCATCGTCGCGAGTGCAATTTTCATCTTCATTGTTATGTTCCTAACCATCTAAAAAAGTGTAAAAAATCTCTATTTCGCTGTGTTTCAAGCAAAATTTAGAATTAAGTGGGAATGCGTAAATAAGTATGCTTTTATATTCTCATGAATATAAAAGCATTATAACAATTTGATTTACATATTATAAAATGGAAATACACCAAATATTAAGGCACTGCCCATCAACACGCAGCAAGTAATAAATGCCCATTTCAACGTGAATTTCTGATGATCCCCCATTTCTACCGCAGCCAAACCACAGAGTAAGTAGGTTGAAGGAACCAATGGCGATAATAAATGAATCGGTTGTCCAATAATCGACGCACGTGCGATTTCAACCGGTGCAATGCCATAGTGTGATGCTGCTTCTGCCAAAATCGGTAGGACACCAAAATAAAAGGCGTCATTTGACATAAAGAAGGTTAAAGGCATACTTAATACGCCCGTAATCGGTGCCAAATAAGGTCCCATGCTCGGTGGAATCACCGCAACGAAACCTTTAGACATGGCCTCAACCATACCTGTGCCCGATAAAATCCCTGTAAAAACACCCGCAGCAAAGATTACCCCCACTACCGCTAAGACACTGTCTGCATGCATGGCGATACGCTTTTTCTGCATGTTGACACACGGATAGTTCACCACCAATGCAATACAGAAACCCAGCATAAATAAGATCGACATTGGTAAAATCCCTTTTACCAAAGATGCCATCAAGACTAAGGTTAAAATACCGTTAAACCAACGTAAATGTGGACGTTGAGCTTCTGGATCTTTTGAAATCGAAATATCATCTGCATGGCTGATGTCTACAAGTTCAATCACGCCTAAACGTTTGCGTTCATACATGCCATACATATAAGCCAAGAAGAATAACCAAGCAGCCGCCACAATCATTGATGGGATCATTGGAATGAAGACTTCACTGGCATCGACTTGAAGTGCACTCGCAGCACGTGCTGTTGGTCCACCCCATGGCGTCAAATTCATCACACCACTACAAAGCAACATCAAGCAAGTCATGATCAGTGGATTCATACCGACTCGTTTATAAAGCGGCATCATTGCTGCCACACAAATCATATATGTGGTTGAACCATCGCCATCTAAAGAGACCAATAATGTGAGAAAAACTGTACCCAAAGTGATTTTTAATGGATCGCCTTTTACTTTCTTTAAAATCCATCTTACCGAAGGGTCAAATAACCCAGAATCAATCATTAAGGCAAAATATAAAATAGCGAAAAGAAGCATAACGCCTGTTGGTGCGAGCTTTTTAATACCCTCTAACATGGTATTGCCAAGTTCGGCCAATTGAATATGACTTAAGCTGTCAAAATAAAAACCTAAGCCCCAAGCGATAATAGCGAATATGAATGGGATTAAAATTAATGCAACTAATGCACTGAGACGTTTTGACATGATCAAATACATAAAGCACATGATCATGCTGATACCTAAAAAAGTCAGCATTGAATGCAATCCTTAGCATAATAAATTTTTTTAATGGGTAGACCTACCCTAATCCAGCACAGATTCTATGCGATTTAACTTTAGCTAATTCATTTAATTTAATTATATAGTGAACATAGCCATTCACATGAAAAATACCTTAAAAGTATACAAATATACTTTTAAATATAAGACTCTAATTATTAATATGTTTTTATTAAAAAATATAGATCAATCGATCAAAAACCATGAAGAATAACTAATCAAAATGCTATATATTTAAAAACTTAATGCAATATTATGGTGCATTTTTTGATTAAAAAATAACATATTTAATTAAATGATAATTAAAACAAATATCATTCATTTATAAAACTTCTATCGTATTTAAAATAAATAGCTATTTATGAACATTCCAACAATTACAATCATCATTATTATCGCGTGATATTAAAATTAAATTAAAAAATTCATATTTTGAGAATAAAACCTATTTTTTAAACTAAATTATCTTATTTTTATCGGCTCGATATTCATTTGGTGAAACCCCCACCCAATTACGATAGGCTTTTCTAAAATTTGAGGTATCAGAAAATCCTAAGCGTTCTGCGATTTCATCAATGCTCAAACTTGTTGCCAAATATTCATCTGCAAGTCGCCTTCTGGTGCTGTCTAAAATCTCTTGATAACTGACTTCAGCATCTGACAAACGGCGGTATAAAGTTCGCTTGGATAAATGCAATTGATCAGCAATCTCTTGTGCGCTCGGAAAGCTGCCCACTGCATCTAATAAGATCAGACGGATCGTTCGGACTAAATCGGGTTCTTGTTCATCATCATCGCTCCCCAACATCCTTTCGCAAAAGGATTGACACATATCTGCAGTAATCGGATTGGCATTCGGACAAGGTTTATCGAGCCAATCAAGATCAAAATGCCATTGCATTACCTCTGCATCGAATTCCACAGGACAGCGAAAGACTTTTTCATATTCATCTGCATAGTCAGGCGCAGAATAAGGCAGTAACAGTTTTTTGGCCTGAAATGGTGCCTCTAATACACATTCAATCAGGGTTTGCATTGAACTAAACCAAAACTCACACACCAAAGGCAATAATTGACCCAGCGCAATAATTTCATGACCTTCAAAAATGGCAACTTGCTTTTGAATCGAAAAGCTTTTCTTGAGTACAGGTGCCGCGAGTTTGATATGACGAATACCAAACTCTACAGCCTGTTGGAAATTACGAGAGGAAGACAGCGCATAACCATAAACGCCAAAGTCCGATAGTCGCTGTTTTTGCCCAGCCCGCATGCCAATCAGCGGATCTTTAGATAAACGCTGAATGGTTTGAAAAAGCTGTAATTTTTGATAGGGGGAAATATGAGAAGCTGCACTATTCAGCGCATCTTGAGAAATGCCTATGCCCGCTAAAACCTCATCCAAACGATAACCTTGCTGTTGCATGGCTTCCAGCAGACTGGTTAGACCTAAAATCGGCGTACCTTGAGCCAATTGATTTTGATCATAACGCGCTTCAATCAGCATCGGGCTCACATCCTGTTTTACGCATTTTTTCACCTCATCCCTTGAGTGATGATGCATAATGGCACTAAATTACCTTTTGTTGTCTCAATTTAACATCGACTACAAATCTCATCAATCATAAAGTCTATTCTACTAATAAGCATGAAAGGAGCAACAATGACACTTTCAACTTCACAACAATTCAGTGATCCTGCAACCGAACATATGTATTCGGTGTTTAAGCAACAGCGTGCTGCTTTTGATGCCAAGCCCTACCCAGATCTCGATGCTCGACGTACCAAATTATTGCAAATAAAAAAACAAATTATTCGTTATCAAGATGTGATTGCGACTGCAATTAATACCGACTTTAGTTCACGCTCAGTGGATGAATCAAAACTGCTTGATTTACTCGGTTCAGTGCTTGAAGCAGAACATGCCATTCGTCATGTCCGCCGTTGGATGCGACCAAGTAAACGTAGCACTGAACTGCTATTTTTATCGAATCGCCTACGTGTGCAATACCAGCCTAAAGGTGTAGTGGGTGTTATTGTTCCATGGAACTTCCCTGTTTATTTAGCCTTGGGACCCTTAATTGCCGCAATTGCAGCAGGCAATCGGGTGATGATCAAGTTACCTGAAGTGACTCCAGTAACCAATGCTGTAGTTAAACGGATGCTGGCTGAAATTTTCAGTGAAGATGAAGTAGCTGTTTTTGGTGAAGAGATCCTTGATCCAGCACAATTCACCTCGCTGCCCTTCAACCATATTGTATTTACAGGTTCACCAGCAATTGGTCGGGTGGTCATGCGTGCGGCAGCAGATAATTTAACCCCAGTCACCTTAGAACTTGGTGGTAAATCCCCAGCATTAGTCAGCCGCAACTATCCGCTTGCTGATGCAGCGAAACGCGTTTTACATGGTAAAGCGACCAACTGTGGTCAGATCTGCGTTGCGCCCGACTATGCACTGGTGCCAAAAGAAAAAGTGGATCAATTCGTTGCAGAATGCCAAGCAAATTTCACTACGATGTATGGCAATAATATTAGCCAAAATACAAACTACACTTCGATTGTGAATGATCGTCATCTAAAACGTTTACTCGATATCTTAGATGATGCCAAAGCCAAAGGCGCTCAAATCATTGCCTGTGGTGAATATGATCGTGACAAAGATGCACGTCGTATGCCAGTGCATATCGTCCTCAATTGCACCCCAGAGATGCGGATTCTTAAAGAAGAGTTATTTGGCCCAGTTTTGCCTGTGGTTGCTTACGGTACAGTGGATGATGCAATTGATTATATTCAAGCGAGTGAACGACCATTAGCCTTATACCTCTTTACCCACGATGCTAATGAACGTGATTATGTCTTAAAGCAGACTCATTCAGGCGGTGTAACCTTAAATGATTGGGGCTGGCATGTGGTCAATCATGATGCACCTTTTGGGGGAATCGGAAACTCGGGCATGGGCACATATCATGGCGAAGAAGGTTTCCGTGAGCTTTCCCATGCAAAAACTGTTTTTGCACGTCATCGCTTCTTCCCAACCCAACTGTTCTATCCACCTTATGGTACTTGGGTACAGAAACTCGCCTTACGTTTCTTCTTGAAACAAGGTGATCCAAATATTAAATAAGATTCGATAATAAAAAAGCCTCATCAAGAGGCTTTTTTATTCTGCAAATGAAACATGAATTACTTCACTACGCCATCTTGTTGGTATTTCGGTGAACGAGGTCCGTAAAGCAAACCCAAACCAGGGTTATGCTGCGTCGGGGTAAAGAGTTGGGTATTTACAATCGTTGCCAAGGGATAAGCACGATCATTTAAGCTCCCCGCAATTTGTTCAACCAATGCCCCGACCAGTGCTGTGAGTAAGTCATTGTTGCCACTATTGCTCGATTGCACGGCTTTCTTTTCACCCGACCAAAGCGTCTCATTGGTGTTTAAATCGACCAGTTTTGCTTCCACACTCACCGTTGCAACACTTTGAATGACTTGATACTGAGAACCATATTCTTTAATTCGAATATACAAAGCCGCATCAGCACCAAAGATTTCCTTCAATTTCTGTGTTGAAATGCTTTGCGCGTCATGACCATTGGTCACGCCATTCTCTTTAAACATCGAATCCACAACAGAAATTGGAAAGACATAGTAACCCGCTTCAGCAACAGGCATAACGACTGTCGGCCAATAGCTATAAGTTGCCTTTACATCAGGAGAATCGTTAACGGGCGGTAATACCAAAATAGATTTCGGCATATGCTGTTTATACACCGTCATATCCTTATTTACCGCTGGAGATGAAGCACAGCCTGTAACCAGTAAGCCTGCAAGCACAAGGTTTGAAACTAAAAATGCCTTGATCATGGCTTTGCAATTCCCCCATTGGCACCCATCTTCTGCAACAACCGATCCATCAATACCGTAGATTCAGGATAAACTTGTCGTTCCAATTGAAAATATTCAACTGCTTTTTGCGCATTATTCACTTGTAAAGATAGCCATCCTAGATGTGCATATAAGCCTGGTGGAACAGCCAAATTTTTCGCTTTGGCTTTTTCAATTTCCGCTTCTAACTTAATGATTTGTGCACTGGGTGTGGCTTTTTCTGGCTGGCTATACATCAGATAGGTCTGTTGTGTATAAGAGCCCCAACTATATAAAGGTTGAGGCCCCGCAGCGCAGCCAACCAAGCCGATCGTCATCAGACTGCTGAACAGAATTTTTTTCATTTTACAGCGGTCCAGCCTTATTGCGCAGTCCAACGATTATTTTGAATATCAGTCACCAAATTGTTGACCGCTTCGCGTACCGCTAAGTCAAGCACCTTACCATTCAAGGTTGAGTCATAAGAGGCTGTAGAACCAAAACCGAGTACTTCACGCGCACTCAATGCATACTCACCCGCGCCTTGTACTGAATGTACAATCTCTGAGGTTTTTACATCCACAATATTCAAGTTCACTTTGGCATAAGCAATTTGCTGTTTACCGCGCCCTAAAATCCCAAATAATTGCTGATCACCCACTTCTTTGCGACCAAATTCAGACACATCACCAGTGATCACATAACGTGCACCTTTAATGCTTTGAGTGCTGTTGCTAAATCCCACTTCTTGTTTAAGTTCAGACAAATTATCACGATTTAGAACCGAGAAATAACCCGTTTGCTGTAAATGCGTTTCTAAAATAGTTTTCGCCTGCCCACCAAGACGGTCAACATTATCAGAGAAGATACCTCTCATATAACTTGAACGGTTATCAAACTTACCAATCGAAACAGGTACTTTTACCCCGTTATATTTAATCTGTTGTACTGCTGCTGTCACTTGAGGACTTTGAATTGATTTGGATGTTTCTGTTGTTGAGCAGGCCATTAAGCCGAAAGCACTGAATACTGTAACCGCTAATAATTTTTTCATTGTCGCTCGATCAAAATAAAGATTAAAAAACGTGAAAATTATAGCTTAAAAACTGTGAACTATCTAACATTTTACAATTCAAGCTCCACCTTTAAATCATCATAAATAATTTTATAATCCAACCAATTAGCTCAACTTAATCCAGATTATTCGCAAAAACGTAACCCTACACCCGCAATAGTAAAAATATACTTGGGCGTCACAGCAGAATCACCGATTTTGGTTCTAAGCTTTTTCACCAAGATACGAAGATAATGGGTATCCTCTTCATGAGTAATGCCCCATAGCTCGGTCATGATTTGTTTTTGTGTGACAATCTTACCCTGATGACGAATCAATAAAGTCAGCAACTGAAATTCTTTTTTGGTTAAAGTAATGTCCTCGCCTGCCAGTTTGGCTGCATGTTCAGCCACGTCAACCCAGAGCTGTCCATCATTAAACATCAGATTGTGTTCTGCCTGTTGTGGCTTATTGCGGAACATCACCCGAATACGCGCACAGAGTTCTTGAATACTAAACGGCTTGGTAACATAGTCATTCGCGCCTGCATCTAACAGTTTAATTTTTTGATTTTCATCTGGGCGGGCCGACAAGACAATCACAGGAATATCTGACCATTGTCGCAACTCAAGCAATACCGCCTGTCCATCCATATCCGGCAGACCCAGATCCAGAATCAACAAATCAGCACCACGCGTCGCCAAAGTCTCCAGCCCTTTCATACCATTTTCAGCCACATGCACCTGATAGCCCTGTGCACGTAAGGCAATATCCAAAAACTTCCGAATTTGTGGCTCATCATCAATAATCAGAATTGATGCTTGAGAATTTAATGTTTGTGGCATAGATGATAATTTTAATCCTGATGCAGTGGTAATCGTATTCTAATTAAGCTGCCCTGACCATATGTGCCAGCCAAAGCTTCAATACTGCCCATATGTGCACCGATAATGGCTTGGACAATGGCGAGGCCTAAGCCCGTTCCTGTTTTGCCCCGATCACCACGTTGCATGGTATAGAACATATCAAAGATTTGCTCTCTCTCCTCTTCAGGAATGCCAACACCTTGGTCGATAATATCAATTTGAAGATAACCGTCATCCTGCTGAATATGTACTTCAATCGGGATATCATCTGGTGAAAACTTGGCTGCATTTTCCAGCACATTAAAAATAGCCTGCTCAATCAGAGCAGGATGCACATGCAATTGCGGCAAGTCATCTGTCATTGTGACATCAATATTGACCTTGGGTTGATAACGCTTCAGCCGTTGCGTCGCAGAGCCAATCAGCTCATCCACCCCAATCCAGTCTCGACTGAGACTCAAACCTTGATGGCCGAGTCGGGTCATATCCAGTAAGTTTTGAATATAACGATCCAGACGCTCACCTTCTACATGAATGGTATCTAACAATTCGTGTCGGTCCTCCTCGGACATTTGCTCGCCATAGTATTTCAGACTATCAGCAGAACCGATCATTGCTGCCAATGGTGAGCGTAGGTCATGCGAAACAGATGAAAGTAGAGCTGAACGTAACTTTTCAGTTTCAGCCACCACACGGGAATTTTCCAACTGTAAGGACAACTGTACACGAGAAGCGGTTTGAGCAATATCATCAATCATCAATTCTGCAAGGCGTTGTTGTTCAAAATTAATGTTTTCTGCATTTTGATGAAAGCGGATCGCAATCACCCCAAATCCACCGACCAGATTAAGTGGATTAAACCACCATTCGGATTGCGTTAATGTATTGGTAAAACGTCCACAAGATTTAGCATTTTTTTGGGTCCAATTTGCTGCAATCTGATCTTTTTCATTAAATAAAGAGTGATCACCTAACTCTTGTGTTCCGATCCGAAGCCAAACGGCTGCATTTAAAGAACTTTCTAAATGCTGCTTAGCGACATTTAAGACTTGTTCAATATCGACGCAGCTCGATAGTTTCCGCTCCAATTCTTGTAGCTGCAAAGAAACTGAATTTGCTGCACGTAAACTCAGTACCTGAGCACGTAATTGATTGGCTAAACGCCCTACTAACAATGCCGAAATGATAAAAATGATGATGGTCATCACCCCACGCTCAGCACTAATTCGAAGCGTAAATCGTGGTTCAATAAAGAAATAGTTATACAGCAAGAAGCAAATCAGGACGCTGATAATGGTGATAAACATCCTTGCTCGCATCGCCACGATAAGCACGGTGACCACAAAGATTAAAGCCAGTTCACTATAACCAATAAAATGATCACTCACAGTTGCCGCAATCAATCCCAATAGAACAATCAAAATACTTTCGATCATCTCTCGTGGGTTAAATGCCAAGCCTTGTTCTAACCAAAAAGCATAAATCCTGTCTGTCTGTGGCTTAGCCTCATTATTGTTTTTAACTTTTAAGGGTTGAACAAAAGTGATCTCAAATGGATGCTGTTTTTCTAAAAGTTGATCAGCAATATGGTCTGAAAATAGACGCTGCCAGAGTGACTTTTTAGGACTTTTCCCGAGTAAAATATTGGACGCACCATAATCATAAGCTGCTTGTAAAATGGTCGATGCAATATGATTACTATGTAACAAATAAGTATCAGCCCCCAGCTTACGTGCCAAATTGAATGCTTTGGTCACGGCTAATGTCTGTGTTGTGGTTTTCTGGCTCTTTTGAATCGAAATCACACTCCAGATTGCATTGCGTCTTTCTGCAATGCGATGTGCCCGCCGTACCAGATCTTCAGAAAATTCTGATCCATCAATCGCCAACATCACATGATTTTGAATCGGGATAATCTGCCCTTGTGCAACAAACTTCTCCCGATAATCAATTTCAACTTGCCCTGCAACGGTTTGAATCGCTAAATCACGTAAAGCAGTTAAATGTGCGGGCTTAAAAAAACCTTGCAGTGCATGTGGTGCAACATCGGCTAAATAAATTTTGCCATGATTCATGCGTTCTAATAGTTCTGGAACAGGTAGATCCACTAAGCGAATGTCTTTTAATCGTTTTAGCAACGCATCAGGAACAGTTTCATTGACCCGAATCCCTGTAATTTGATAAACCACATCATTCAGACTTTCTAGATGCTGAATGTTTAAAGTGCTATAAACATCAATGCCTGCATCCAGTAATTCATTGACATCTTGCCAGCGATATTCATGCCGGCTATTCGGAACATTACGATGTGCGAGTTCATCCACCAGCACAATTTCAGGCTTTAATTTGAGGATTTGATCAAGATCCATCTCTTCCAACATTCGCCCTTGATATTCCAACGTCTTTCTAGGAATAACATTAAGCCCCTGAATCAAACGCTCGGTATCAGATCGACCGTGAGTTTCTACGATCCCAACCACCACATGTTGCCCTTGCTGCATCAATTCATGTGCTCGAGTCAGCATGGCATAGGTTTTACCAACCCCCGGTGCTGCACCCAAGAAAATGGTCAAACGTCCAGACTGTTCACGCTGGCTATGTGCCAGCCATGCATCTGCTTTGTGATTACGGTCGATCTGCATAAGTGGACTCTACTAACGAGGTGTAGATGACAATTGGTCTAAGGCTAGATTCAACTGCAGTACATTGACTCGTGCTTGCCCATATAAACTAAGCTGTGCAGGCTGAATCTGTTGTTGCACTAAATCTCGCAATTGCTGCTCTGCTAAATGGCGTTGTTGTACCACTCGTTTCACTTGTAATAATGCACTCTCAGGTGAAATATCAGGATCAATCCCACTGCCTGATGCCGTAACCATATCGTTCGGTACCTGCTGTTCTGAAATGTGATTATTGTGAGCAAATTGCACGGCTCTTTCCTTCATTTGTTTTTGTAAGTCAGGATTAGAAACCGCCAAATTACTGCCTGCCATCCCATCAACATTGTAACTTACCGCACTAGGGCGGCCATGGAAATATTGTTCACCAACAAAATTTTGCCCCACCAAACTTGAACCAACAATTCTGCCATCAAGTTCGATTAAGCTGCCATTGGCCTGCTTCGGAAAAATCAACTGAGCAATCGATACACTCGCAGTAGAATATAAGACCCCAGCGATCACAAATCCGACCACAATCAAACCAAGACTTGGACGTAAAATTGCATGCACTGAATTGGATAATGGTAGGTCCTGTTTATTCAATTGCTCATGATTCAATAAAGTATTCATCTCTCACTCCTAAATCCACAATGACACAATAAGGTCAATCAACTTGATCGCAATAAACGGAAAGATCACGCCACCTACACCGTAAATCAGCATATTACGGCGTAACAATTGCAATGCACTGGCGGGTTTAAATTGCACCCCTCTCAATGCCAATGGGATCAACATCGGAATAATCAGTGCATTAAAAATCAAGGCCGAAATTACTGCACTGCTTGGACTACTGAGTTGCAGAATATTCAATACCCCAAGTTGTGGAATTGCTACTGCAAACAGTGCAGGTAAGATCACAAAGTATTTGGAGACATCATTTGCCAGAGAAAAGGTGGTTAAGGCGCCACGGGTAATCAATTGCTGTTTCCCAATTTCCACCACATCCAACAGTTTGGTTGGGTCGGAGTCCAAGTCCACCATATTGCCTGCTTCTTTTGCGGCTTGAGTACCTGAATTCATGGCTAAGCCAATATCAGCCTGAGCCAATGCAGGTGCATCATTAGTACCGTCACCCACCATTGCCACCAGTTTACCTGCGGCTTGTTCTTTACGGATGCAAGCCAATTTATCTTCAGGTTTGGCCTCTGCAATATAATCATCCACACCCGCTTCTGCGGCAATCGCTGCTGCAGTCAACGGATTGTCTCCTGTAACCATAATGGTTTTAATACCCATCTCACGTAACAGTGCAAAACGTTCTTTAATCCCAGACTTGATTACATCCGAGAGCTCAATCACCCCTAAAATGCTGTGATTCGAAGCCACCACAAGCGGGGTTGCACCTTTTGATGCCACTTGTTCGACACGAGTCTTAAGCTCAACGTTATCCTTGATTTCTTGGTTGGTAAATTTAAGAATCGCGTCCACGGCACCTTTACGAATCTTTTGCCCCGTGACTAAGTCCACCCCAGATAAACGTGTCGAGGCACTAAACTGAATGAATTCGGCATCTTGAGGCTCACGAATGCTCTCTCCCATTTCTTTACCTAAACTCACCACGGATTTACCTTCAGGAGTTGGATCAGCAAAAGAAGTTAGCATGGCTGCTTGGCGCAATTCACTTGGGCTCACGCCCGCCAATGGATAAAAAGCAGTCGCTTGGCGGTCGCCATAGGTAATCGTGCCGGTCTTATCCAACAGCAACACATCAATATCACCCGCAACTTCAACTGCTTTACCTGATTTGGCTAAGACATTGGCTTTTAAAGCACGGTTCATCCCAGCAATCCCAATTGCAGGCAACAAGCCCCCAATCGTGGTTGGAATCAAACATACCAACAGTGCAATCAACAAAACCATACTGATTTTGATCCCAACCATGGAACCAATGAATGGTAATGTCGCCACCACCACAATAAAGGTAATGGTCATGATATTGAGCAAAATACTCAGTGCGATCTCATTGGGTGTTTTTTGGCGGTTGGCACCTTCAACCAAAGCAATCATACGGTCTAAGAAGCTATGACCAGCTTCATTACTGACCCGAATAATAATTTCATCGGACAAGACCTTGGTACCGCCAATCACGCCTGAACGATCGGTATGAGCTTCACGGAGTACAGGTGCAGATTCACCAGTAACGGCTGATTCATTGATGGTGGCAAAGCCTTGAATAATCTCACCATCCGCAGGGACTATCTCACCTGCTTTAACAACGACAAGATCATCTTTTTTAAGTAGATTGGCAGAAATGGTATTCGGTACCGCATTTAAATCGAGGATACGATTTGCAGTTAAGTTTTCACGGGCCTGACGCAATGATGCGGCTTGTCCGCGACCTTTGGCTTCTGCAACCGCTTCTGCATAATTGGCGAATAAGACCGTCACCAATAGAATCAAGCTCAGTACCAAACCAAAACCTAAACTGGCACTACCCATCAAGGTTGCAATAATGGTTAAGATTGTTCCCACCCAGACACAGGCCATCACTGGATTTTTAAAAGCATACTGTGGTAACAGCTTATGAAAGGTTTGTTGAATAATTTCTTTATTCAAAATATCCATTTGTTGTGTCGCATTTGAATGTTTCATTGTGCTTGCTCCACACTTAAACTTTTATAGACAAGTAGTCAGCAATTGGCCCAATCACCAACACTGGCATGAATTGCAATAAGGTGAGAATTAACACGATCCCGATTAAGGTCAGTGCAAATGTCGGTGACTCAATATGTAAAGAACCTTTGCTTTCTGTTGCTTGAGCTTTGGTAGCCAAACTGACTGCAATCAACACAGGGATGATCAGTACGCTGTAACGACCTGCCAATAACGCGACACTGGCACTCAGATTCCACCACAGAGTGTTATCGCCTAAACCTTCAAAACCAGAACCATTGTTGGCATAAGCAGAGACATACTCATAAAACACTTGGCTGATGCCGTGAAATGCTGGATTTGAATTCCCTGTAATCGATGGAAATGCAATGGCGATGGCTGTTAAGCCAAGAATCACCACCGGCTGTAATAGAATCACCAGTGCTAACAACTTAATTTCAGTCACTTCAATTTTTCGGCCAAATAACTCAGGAGTACGCCCCGTCATCAAGCCCGCGATAAAGACAGCAAGAAACAGGTAAATAAAGAACTGCAATAAGCCACAACCAATCCCGCCCCAAATGGCATTAATCAACATATTGCACAGCTCAATCAATCCTGTCAGTGGTGAGGCAGAATCATGCATCATATTGACCGAACCGTTATTCACTTGCGTGGTCAAACTTCCCCATAATGCAGATGCATCCGCACCGAAACGAAGCTCTTTCCCTTCCATAAACGCGGCATTAACACTTAAAGATGATTTTTCAGTCCACAACGTTAATGAGGTTGAAGCCAACGACATCAGCAACATGCTGCCAAAAATCATCCACATCAATTTCTTGCGTTGAATAAAGCGCCCGACCATAAATACTGCCGACAACGGAATCAGTAAGATCGCGATCATCTCGATCACATTGGATAACGGCGTTGGATTTTCTAAAGGCACACTACTATTTGGACCATACCAGCCACCACCATTGCTCCCCAATTGTTTAATCGCCACCATCGGCGCAACAGGACCCAATGGAATATGTTGGTTTTTTACTTCTGTGCTTTGATCCAAGACCTGTGCGGTTGGACCGGCAGATAGTGTTGCAGGCACGCCTTGAAAAGTGAGTAGCAAAGAAAAAATAAGACCTAATGGAATAAAGAATCTAAATAATGGTCGGACGATATCCATCCAGTAATTACCTAAATTAATCGTATTCCAATTTTTTTTATCCGAGCCTTCTTCTCGACCTGATTGCAAAAATAAAGCTCGCAACATTGCCACCAACAAAGCCAGCCCAATAATTGGCGATAAATATTGCAATCCAACAATGACTGTCATTTGCGATAGATAAGACAGTTGAGCCTGTCCTGAATAGTGTTGTTGGTTGGTATTGGTCAGAAATGAAATGCTGGTATGTAAAGCCAGATCCCAATTCATATTTGGAATATGATCAGGGTTGAGTGGTAACCATGCTTGAGTCATTAAAATAGTGACACTTGCAGCGAGCAGTAAAATATTACTGAGCACAAATGCCGTTAAATATTGCCGCCAATTCATTCCACTACGCTTAACACCCAACACAGCATAAATGGGTTGTTCAATCCATTTAAACAACGCGTCACTTTTCATTGGCTTTGCTTGCATCACATCTGCAAGATAAGCACCGAGCGGATAAGCCAGCAGTAATGAAAGGACAAATACAGAGATAAATTCCCACATAGCATATGCCATTTAAAAATAGGTTAGCGTTAGTATGGAAATGAAGGACGTAAATTCTCTATATTGAAAAAACCAGTAGACGTAAATTCTGCGTAAAATTATTCAACGATGTTCTAATGCGCTGAAATTTTTACCTAAAAAGAAAATATGGAGAAATAAATCTCATTTTTTACAAAAAATCTTTGACCAAATAAAAAACTTTTTTGGGAAAAATGCAAAAAAGAACGATTACTATTTTAAAATAATAATTTATATTTATCATTATTTTACAAATAAAAACACATATGTATATAAATTTTTTAAGATTTATTTTTATCCATTTTCATCTAATCCAGCGTACTGCTTAGTTCATTTAGAACATTTACTCTTATTTTAATTATGGTATTTTTGTTACATGAAGTTATAGCCAATCACGATAGATAACTTTTTTGTTGTCAGATCATAGCTTCTTAACACTTAAGAATCTTGAAGTTCAAGGAAAGATTACAATGAAATTAAAACATCTTAGCACTGCCATGATCTTAGCAACGCTACCTGCAACTGGAGTTTTTGCAGCAGCGTTAGACCGTTCAGGTCAATCTATGTCTGCATTTTTACAGCCGGGTAACTATTTTGAAGCTGGTCTTTCGGTTCTAGACCCAACAGTTAAAGGTCAGGAAGCTGGTACCTCAGCAACTACTCGTAAAATTGGCGATATAGGTGATGATTATTATTTCCCTAGCGCAGCATTAAAACTGCAACTGACTGACAACATTTCTTTTGGTCTTATTTATGATCAACCATTTGGTGCTGATGCAAAATATACTGGTAACAATGTATTCGTTTCTAGCCCAACTGACGGTGTTTTAAATCAAAAATCTCTAAACGATTTATCAACCAAATCTGTTGGTCAGTTAGTTCAAGCTGCTGGTTCTTCATTCGGACCAGCTCTTCAACAAGTTGCAAAAGACCCAACAAATCCTACTCAACAAGAAATTTTAGGTGCATTACAACGAGTTGCACTAGGTGGTAATGCTGCCGTAGGTGCTGGTCTTCAAAAACTACAACAAACTCAAGCAGCGTTAAATGCAGCAAAAGGCTACCTTGGCTCAAGCACAGGTTCAAATAGTACACAAGTTGAAGTTGACACTCAAAACCTTTCTATGGTTTTTGGATTCCAACCAAATAAAAACCTGAATTTCTATGCGGGTCCAGTGCTTCAAACTGTAAAAGGTAATGTTAGCCTTCGTGGTGAAGCTTACAGCGTTTACAATGGTTATGATGCAAATATTAAAGAAACAACTGGTGTGGGTTGGTTAGCAGGCGCTGCATACCAAATTCCTGAAATTGCGTTAAAAGCTTCTTTAACTTACCGTTCAGAAATCGATCACGATGTGAACATCAAAGAAGATTTATCTTTATTAGCTTTTCCTGGTTTAACAAACGTACTTACAGGTTTAGGTGTTGATCCAACTAAACTTGCAGGATTAAATGCTGATAAGAAAACAAAAATTACGACTCCTCAATCTGTTAACTTAGATTTCCAGACTGGTATCATGGCGAACACTGTTGCATTTGCAAACGTTCGTTGGGTGAACTGGAAAGACTTCTCTATTCAACCATATAAATTTGGCGAGTTATCTAAAGTATTAGGTGGTGCAGGCCTAGTACCAGGTAAAGCAAATGGTTTTAACCTAGTTGAATATTCAGATGACCAATGGTCTGTAAACGCTGGTGTTGGTCGTAAACTGAGTGAACAGTGGGCTGGTAACGTTTCTGTGGGTTGGGATTCTGGCGCAGGTAACCCTGTAACAACTTTAGGCCCAACAGAAGGCTACTGGAATGTTGGTGTTGGTGTTCAATATAGCCCAACCCCTGCTACATTCATCGCTGGTGGTGTAAAATACTTCTGGTTAGGTGATGCTAAGGCACAAACTGGTGCTCAAGCAGGTAGCAATGATTATGTTGCGAAGTTTGAAGACAACAATGCGCTCGCATATGGCTTAAAAATTGGTTATAAATTCTAATCAATTTTTAGAAAAGAGAAGGTCATCTTAGGATGACCTTTTTTATTATGTTTGGGGCTTAGGAAGTTAAAGA